>DATDBD010000036.1:0-5944 GCA_036525015.1 Lysobacter sp. | reverse complement strand
CCCGAGCCTGGTGGTCGCGGGAATCGATTGCTGCGTGCTGGCCAACAACCACGTGCTGGATTGGGGGCGCGAGGGACTGCTGGAAACCTTGCGAACGTTGCGCCGCCTGCGCATCGCGAGTGCTGGAGCCGGTGCTGACCAAGCGGCGGCACGAGCCCCCGCGATCCTGCCGCTGCCCGACGGTGCGCGCGTGCTGGTGTTCGCCGCCGCCACCGACGATTCGGGCGTGCCCGCGTCGTGGGATGCTGATACCGGCCGCCCCGGCGTCTGGCGACTTCCTGATCTGTCCGACGAGACGGTGTCGTCGATCGCCGAGGAGATCGCTCGCCAACGGCATGCCGACGATCGGGTCGTGTTCTCACTGCACTGGGGCGACAACTGGGGTTACGAACTGGAGCCAGGGCAACGTGCGTTTGCCCATGCGCTGATCGACGACGCCGGTGTGGATCTCGTGCATGGCCACTCCTCGCATCACCCGCGCAAGCTCGAACTCCATCGCGGCCACCTGATCCTCTACGGTTGCGGCGACTTCCTCAACGATTACGAAGGCATCAGCGGACACGAGTCGTACCGCGCGGAACTGGGACTGATGTACTTCCCTGTGCTGGATGGCGTCAGCGGCAAGTTGCTGGAACTGGAACTGGCGCCCACGCGCGTGCAGGGCTTTCGCGTCAACCGCGCCAGCGATGACGACTGTCGCTGGCTGCTGGCCAGGCTGGAGCGCGAATACGCCCGCTTCGGCTGCCGTGTCGTGCGTGGGGAAGACGGCGATTTCTCGGTGGCGTGCGCATAGGGTCGGAATGTGTGCTGCGTCCATGCCTGTGGCGGAAGTCATGCCTTCCCTGCGGTCCGCCCAACGCGCCAGCGTCGTAAGATCGATCCAAATCCAGTTCACAGGTGGGGCAATGGCAAAGCGGGTATGTGGCGCCGTCATGGCGCTGGGAATGACCATGGGCGCGGCTTCCGCGGCGACGCCGGCCGATCCGACCGAGCCCGCGTTCCGCGCGCTCTACCAGGAGCTGGTCGAGATCAATACGACGCGCTCGTCCGGCAGTTGCACCAGGGCGGCCGAGGCGATGCGTGCACGGCTGTTGGCCGCCGGACTGCCGGCCAAGGATGCGCAGATCCTGGCGCCGGCCGATCGTCCGCAGGACGGCGCGCTGGTGGCGCTGCTGCGCGGACGCGATGCATCCCTCAAACCGCTGCTGCTGCTGGCTCACATCGACGTGGTCGAAGCCAGGCGCGAGGATTGGGTGCGCGATCCGTTCAAGTTGGTCGAAGAGGGCGGTTGGTTCTATGCGCGCGGCGCCAGCGACGACAAGGCGATGGCGGCGGCGTTCACCGACAGCCTGGTGCGCTTTCGGAAGGAAGGCTACGTGCCCAATCGTGGGATCAAGCTGGCGCTGACCTGCGGCGAAGAAACGCCTGAGATCTTCAACAGCGTGCGCTGGCTCACCACCACCCGACCGGACGTGCTGGACGCGGGGTTTGCGCTCAACGAAGGTGCAGGTGGCGAGCTGGACGCCGGCGGCAAGCCGGCGACGCTGCAGGTGCAGGCCGGCGAGAAGGTCTACCAGGACTTCCATCTGTCCATCACCGACGAAGGCGGTCACAGCTCGCGTCCGAAGAAACACAACGCGATCGTGCAGATGAGCGCGGCCTTGGCGCGGCTGGGCGCGTACCAGTTCCCGATCGCGGTCAACGAAGCGGTACGCGGCTATTTCGAGGCGCAGGCGAAGCAGGCCCCGCCGGCCGTGGCCGCCGACATGCGCTCGGTGCTGCGTAATCCTGCCGATGAAGCGGCCGCGTCGCGACTGTGGGACGTCAACCCGGGCTGGAACGGCATGCTGCGCACGACCTGCATCGCCACCATGGTGGAGGGCGGCCACGCGCCCAACGCCTTGCCGCAGAAGTTCACCGCCAACGTCAACTGCCGCATCCTGCCCAACGTGCCGGTCACGCAGGTGCAGCAGACGATCGAGCGCGTGCTGGCCGACGCGGACATCCGCGTCGCGCCGGTGGGCGGGCTCGGGCAATCGACCGTACCGCCGCCGTTGGGCGCCGACATCCTCGGTCCGGTGCGCGCGGTCGCCGACGGCATCTGGCCGAACGTCGCGATCGTTCCGACGATGTCGACGGGTGCCACCGACGGGCGCTTCCTCAATGCGGCCGGAATCCCCACCTACGGAGTGTCCGGCATGTTCCACGACGCCGAAGGCAGTCACGCGCATGGCCTGGACGAGCGCATCCGCGTGCAGTCGCTGCTCGACGGCCGCCGCTTCCTGTATCAGCTGGTCAAGCGCTACGCAGACGCGGCACCGGCGTCGGCAAGCAGGTAACAGCAAAACAGGGTGGGACGGAGGCGATCTCCGTCCCGCATTGCCTGATCGGCTGGGTCAGGGGCGATCGAAGACCAGTTCGGTCGAGAACTGCGTGTCGTCGGCAAGATCCGGGTCGTAGGTCATGCCCGGACCGGGCAGGACGGTGACTGCGATCGTGGCACGGCCATTGGCGCCGAAGCGCAGGCGGGCAGGGCCCGCGTCCAGGTTGAGCACGGCGTCGGCGGAGCCGTTGCCCACGGTCTGCACGACGGACCTCGCGGTGCCCTGTCCACCCGCCTTGAACGACACGTTGAGTTCGGCCGGATCGGCCGCGCCGCGCACCACCGTGATGAAGGCACTGCCCAGCATCTGCGCGTCGATGCGCACCGAGCTTTTCGGCGAACCGCCGCCGCGGGTATGGATGCGTGGCGTCACCTCGGCCAGCACGGCGCCGTCGGTAAAGAAATTCTGTCCGGCCGCGCGGCTGCCCGTGTACCAGCGCGCCCGGGTGAAGCCGACGATGGAATCGAAGAATGTCGTGCCCTTTTCGCCGAGCAACTGGCCGAGTGCGTCGACGAAGTCCGGCTCGTTCTTGCTCGGGTCGAACTCGGCTCCCGGTGGATTCACGCTGAGCAGCCACATCTCGTTGGTGAAGCCCAGGCCGTTGTTGAAGTAGCGCCGGCTCACGTAGTCGAAATACAGCGCGCCACCGTACATCGACCAGGTGCGGAAGGCATCGTCGCGGAACGGACTCCAGTCGGGCCTGGCCTGGAAATCGGCCCAGGCGAAGGGCAGTCGTGCGAAGCCGTATCTGCGCGCTTCCCAGAACGTGGCGTCGGCTTCGAAGATGGGGAAGTCTTCCCACCAGTCGGTCGCCGCCTGGTGACTGGCGTGACGGAACTCGTGGTAGATGTTGGCGCGGCGCTCCTCGAAGGTGGCGCCATATTGGCCCCAGGGATCCAGGACGATGTAGGTCGCCGCGTCGTCCCACCAGGTCGAGGGATTATCGGTGACCGAATCGACGTAGAGCGTGTCGATGCCGCGCCACAGATAGACGTCGAGCTTGCCGTTGGGCGGCGCGATGCCGTTGTCGCTGAGCGGCGGCAGCGCATGGTTGATCATGATCTGGTCGTGCCAGGCGCCTTCGAGATGACCAAGCACTTCGACGGCCATGGCGAGGTCGCCGGCGTCGGTGTAGTGGATGACGAAATGGTCCGAGAGATTCGGCGCCTGGTCGCCGATGGCGTAGGGCCAATACTGCGGCGTCTGCCAGGGCGTCGTGTTCTTCGGCGCTACCGGCTTGCCTGCCAATGCCAGGGCAGGGGCGGCGAGGACCAGGGTGGCAAGGATGAGCATCAACCGTGTCATGACTTCTTCTCCGCGAAGCCGATCCATGGACTGGGTCGAACAGGATTGGTCGAACAAGAGCCGGCCGGCAATCGCCGGGCGCAGCCAGCCTAGGGGAAGTCGGAAGAGGAGGTGTGCGCTCTGCGCGCCGCGGCGCGCGTGATTGACAAGCGGTCGAATGTGCCGGCGAGAGGACGCCCGGCGCGGGCATAGTCCCGTTAAGCCGGTCGACGCTATCCTCCGCTCATCTTCAGTGACACCGGAGACCGTCATGGCTACAGGTTGGGCAGGCGACGGCGCCGTACAGGACCAGATCGACGCCACCATCTCGGACGCGATCAAGCGCGCCCGCAGTCAGCTGCCGCAGGGACCGGGGCTGACCCATTGCGAAGAATGCGACGCCGCCATCCCCGAGGCGCGACGCAAGGCGCTGCCGGGCGTGCGCCTGTGCATCACTTGTCAGGAAGCCCACGACCAGGAACAGTCCGGCCAGAGCGGCTACAACCGGCGTGGCAGCAAGGACAGTCAGCTTCGTTGAGGCGACCGAAGCGGGGCGCCATCCCGATGCGCGGCCCGCTAGTGCTCGACCGGATACAGGCCGTCCGAATACGCCCCGGCGTGGTATCCCTTGGCCCCGATCGTTTGCGCCAGCGGGCTGCGCGGATCCTCGTCCGCGCGCAGGCGATCCAGCACATGGGCAAAGTCGTAGGTCGGGCGCCACCCCAGTTCCTGTCGTGCGAGCGCGTTGTCGTAGACGCGCTCGATGCCAGGGAACACGCGCCAGCCGCGGCGTGCGTACTCGGCCTCGTAGCCAGGCACGCGGCGCGAGACGACCGCAGGAGCATGGGCGCGCAACTCGGCCAGGTCGTCGCGCGTGAACGGCGTCGTGGCGCTCAGGATGTAGCGCCCGAAGCCGATCTGCGGTGCGCGTTCGATCGCCAGCAGGTGGGCGTCGACGATGTCCTGCACGTCGGCGCGGCGGTACAGGAATTCGTTCGCCTTGAGGTTGGCGTCGACGAAGGCGTTGCGCTTGGCCGGGCTGTCGTCCGGCTCCGGAAAGAAGCGCGAGGTACGCAGCACCAGGCACGGCAGGCGCTGGTTGCGGTGGAACAGGCGGCAAAGGTCCTCCGCCGCCAGCTTGGTCGCGCCGTAGATGTTCTTCACGACGGGGACGACGTTCTCGTCGATCCACGCGGCGGGAGCATCGTCGGCAGGGGTCAACGCGTCGCCGTAGGCGCTGGTGGTGCTGGTGAACACGAACGCCGTCACGCCGTGGGCGGCAGCGGCTTCCAGCAGGTTGAGCGTGCCGGTGACGTTGGTGTCGACGAAATCCTGGCGCGAGTGCGTGGCCACGTGCGGCTTGTGCAGCGTCGCGGTGTGCACGACCGCGTGAACGCCGGCCATGGCGCGATCGACGAAGGCGCGGTCGGCGATAGAGCCGACCCGGTCGGTATACGGCGAAGGCACGATGTCCACTCCGGTCGCCGGGCGGCCCTGCGCGTGCAGCGTCCGCATCAATGCTTCGCCGAGATGGCCGGCGCTGCCGGTGACCAGGATGCTCATGAGGGAACCTTGGCTGGGGGGGGTTAGGGCCATTCTAGGGGGCATTGCGTCCGGTGTAGGGAGCCATGTGTCGATAAGGCAGCGAGGGCGGCCAGGCGCCGCTAACATCGACGCACGGATACTCCCGGAGTCGGCAGCATGGCCAGGACCTCCATCAGCGACAGGACGAAGGGCGTGGTTCCCGCTCCGCCGATGAAGGGGGCGAGTCCCATGCCGATACCTGTCGAGCCGTCTATCGACGATAGGGTTGATGACGATAGGGTCGATGCCGCCGTCGCATGGCTCAAGCGACACGCCACCAAGGCGACGCTGGAGGGGATGGCGCGCTACGCGATCCCTTCGGACCATGCCTTCGGCGTCTCGATGGCCAACATCCAGCAACTCGCCAAGCGCCTGGGGCGCAATCAGGCGCTTGCGCAGGCGCTATGGGAAACGGGCTGGTACGAGGCGCGCACGCTGGCGGCCTATGTCGGCGAACCCGACCGCCTGACTTCCGCGCAGATGGACCGCTGGTGCCGCGACTTCGACAACTGGGCCATTTGCGACACGCTGTGCTTCGCCTTGTTCGATCGTTCGCCGCATGCGTGGAAGAAGGTGGCGCTGTGGGCGGGGCGTCGCGACGAGTACGCCAAGCGCGCAGCCTTCGCGCTGCTCGCCAGCCTCGCGCTGCACGATCGCGATGCGGCCGATGCGCCATTCATCGAAGGGCTGTC
>DATDBD010000035.1:0-9421 GCA_036525015.1 Lysobacter sp. | reverse complement strand
CGCTGCGCCTGCGTCGAGTGCAGCAGTGCGCCGGACTGCATGTAGAACTCCTCGACCTCCATGTGCGCTGGCAGCGCATCGCGCTTGAGCGCCTGCACGTAAGCCAGGCGCGGAAAGTCGTCGCCGAAGTGACGTTGCACGAACGGCCGGATGAAGCGCGCCTCCAGGCCTTTGCCGCCTCCCGGCGGGTCCAGCGACAGCGCCGTGTACAGGTACAGTCGCCGCGAGGGATCGCGTTCGATGCGCGCGTACAGGGCGTTGATCAGTCGATGCGGCTTGCCGAGGCCGAGCTGGGCGCCGACATGCAGCGGCCCGTCGATACGCGAGAGCATGGCCTCGACGGTGGCGTCGAGGGAATCGAGAAGGATAGGAGCGGGGCGGGCAGTCATGCGTTCAGACTAACGCCAGCGTTGCGGCCCGTACGTGAGTGAAGCCATTGGGCCTCCTTCGAGATCATCGGGTGCGGTCAGGCTGCGATCGTCGAGTCGATCCAGTGCACCAGGGCATCGATCGCCTCGGCCATGACCTCCGCATCCCTGCGCCCCGAGCGGGCCGGCACGTGGAAGGAATGGTCGGCGTTCTCGAGCCAGTGCGCGGTGCCGCATGCGCCCAAGCGTTCCACCGTCGCCTGCATCAGCGCCTGGCCGGCCAGTTCGTCACGGGTGCCCTGCAGGAACAGCATCGGCACCTCCACCTCGAGCAGGTGTGCCGCGCGTTCGTCGGAGGGCTTTCCCGCCGGATGCAGCGGAAAGCCCAGGAATGCCAGTCCACGGACGCCCGGCAGCGGCGAGACCGCCTGCGCCTTCGAGGTCATGCGGCCGCCGAAGGACTTGCCGCCCGCCAGCAGCGGCATTCCTGGCGCGAGCTCGGCCGCCCGCGCAACGGCGGCGCGAACGGTCGCCTGCGCCAGGCGTGGAACATCCGGTCGTTTGGATCCGCGTTCCATATACGGGAACTGGTAGCGCAGCGTGGCGACGCCCCGCGCGGCCAGACCCTCCGCGATGGCCGCCATGAACGGATGCGCCATGCCGGCGCCGGCGCCATGCGCGAGCACATAGCAGGCGCGTGCCCCCGACGGCGCGATCAGCAACCCGGACACCTTCCGCTCTTCGTCCACGGCGATGGAGACCTGCTGCACTGGCGTCATGGTGTCGCCTCCGCAGCGAGCCGCAGCAGCGCCTGCGCGTACTGCGGCGCTGTCGGCTCATGCATGAAGTACACGTGGACGTCCTGCCACGACGTCGACATCAACTGTTCAGCCCATCGGGCCAGGTCGCTTTCGGAATACTCCTCCAGGCGCAGGCGGACATAGCCCCAGGGCGCGGTCTCCACCCATGGCGGCGGCGCGTCGTCCTCGCGTTCCGACAGGCACAGCGCGGCGGACGATTGCCTGAGCAGGGCATAGACCTCGTCGTCGAACCAGCTGTCGTGGCGGAACTCGAACGCGGCGCGATGGTCCTGCGGCAGCACCTGCAGGAACTCGGACAATCGCGACAGATCCTTCTTCAGGAAGGGCGGCAACTGGAACAACACCGGGCCGCGCTTCACGCCCAGCGTATCCAGGGTCTTGTACAGATAGGCCACCGAGTCGGCAGCCGCATCGGCCTTCAGCCGCGCATCGTGGGTGATGCGCCGCGACGCCTTGATGGCGAAGCGGAAGTCCGCCGGCGTCGCCTCGGCCCAATGCTCCAGCACCGATGGCCTGGGCATCTGGTAGAAAGTGTTGTTGATCTCGACCGTGGGCAGGTGCTGCGCATAGAACGCCAGCATGGCGTCGGGCTTGATCTTCTCGGGATAGAAGGGGCCCTTCCATTCCTTGAAGGAATAGCCGCTGGCACCGGCCCATAGTCGTGGTGCAGTCATCGTCCGGCCCCGCGCGAAGGTTCGAGATGGCCAAGCTCAGCGAATATTCCGCCAAGCGACGCTTCGAAGCCACCCCCGAACCGGGGCCGGTCGTGGCCGAAGGCGGCAGCGGGCCGCTGTTGTTCGTCGTCCAGCAGCATGCGGCGCGGCGCCTGCATTACGACTTTCGCCTGCAATGCGACGGCGTGTTGAAGTCCTGGGCGGTGCCGAAGGGTCCGTCGCTCGATCCCGCCGACAAGCGCATGGCGGTCTACGTCGAGGATCATCCGTTCGATTACGGCTCGTTCGAGGGCGTCATTCCACCCGGGCAATACGGCTCCGGCGAGGTCATCGTCTGGGATTGCGGTACCTACAGTCCCGACGAGGAAGGCACCTGGTTTCACGACCGCGAACAAGCGCAGCGCCAGGTCCGCGAAGGGTTGGAGAAAGGCAAGCTCAGCATCCAGTTGCGCGGCGAGAAGCTCAAGGGCTCCTTCGCGCTGGTGCGCACCAAGGAGGCCAAGCAGTGGCTGCTGATCAAGCACAAGGACCGGTTCGTCACCAAGGACGACATCACCGCGCGTGACCGCTCGGTGCTGTCCGGCGTGACGGTCGCCGACATGAAGGTCGTGCCCGCGCATCGCATTCCTGCGGCGCAACTGGTGCCTGCGCTGCGGGCCGGGCCGGTGCAACCCCTGCCGACCAAGCTGGCCCCGATGTTGGCCGAGATTGGGCAGGCGCCGTTCCACCGCGAGGGTTGGATGTGGGAGCCCAAGCTCGACGGCTACCGCGTGATCGCGTTCATCGACCGGGACGGCGTGCGCCTGCGCTCGCGCCGTGGTCTCGACCTGACCCCCGCGTTTCCTGCGCTCGTGAAGGCACTGACCGAGCAGGCGGTGGACGGCATGGTGCTCGACGGCGAGATCGTCGCCTTCGACGCGAACGGCAAGCCGTCGTTCAACGCGCTACAGAACCGGGTGCAACTGAAGTCGCAGGCGGAACTGGCGGCCGCCGATCGCAATGCGCCCGTGGTGTTCTTCTGCTTCGACCTGCCGTACTTCGCCGGCGTCGACCTGCGCGAAGCGCCGTACCGCGACCGGCGGCGCTATCTGGCGCAGGCGCTGCTGCCGTCGCCACTGGTGCAGCTCGTGCATGCCGACGAGGATGGCATCGCGCTGCAACAGGCTGCCCTGGCCAGCGGCTTCGAAGGCGTGGTGGGCAAGCGGCTGGACAGTCGCTACCACGCCGGCCGGCGATCGGCGTCCTGGCTGAAAGTGAAGCCTGTGCAGAGCGCCGAGTTCGTGATCGCAGGCTACACACGAGGCAAGGGCGCGCGCGAATCGCTCGGTGCGATCCTCGTCGGCTATTGGGAAGATGGGCAGCTGCGTCATGCCTCGCACGTCGGTTCTGGTTTCGACGCGCGCACGCTGGAGCGGTTGCAGGCGCGGCTCGCGCCATTGAAGCGCCGCTTGTGCCCGTTCGCGGAAAAACCGGAGCTCAACAACCCGACGACCTGGGTCGAGCCGGAACTGGTGGCCGAGGTCCAGTTCCAGGAGTGGACCGGCGACGGACATCTTCGCGCGCCGGTGTTCCTGCGGCTGCGCGACGACATCGATGCAAAAACGGTGCGGCGCGTCGCGCAGGCCACACCCATCGGGTCGCCATCTCCGCGAAAGCGGGGAACCAGCGACTCCAACGCCGCACAGGCACTGGATTCCCGCCTTCGCGGGGATGACGAAGCGCAGGCGATGGGGGGCAAAGCGAAGACCCCCGGCGAGATCGACGACATCCTCTCGCAGCTGGAGAACCCTAAGCACGCCTTCGAACTCGCCATCGGCCCGCATCGTATCCGCCTCACCCACCTCGATCGCGTCTACTGGCCGGCCAACGAGGCGCTGCAACAGCCGCCGCTGAGCAAGCGCGACCTGCTGCGTTACCTCGCCCAGGTGGCGCCGCTGATGCTGCCGCACCTGGCCGACCGGCCGCTGACGATGATCCGCATGCCTGACGGCATCCTCGGCCAGCGCTTCTTCCAGAAGCACTGGACGCAGGAGCGGCCCGGCTTCGCCGAGACCGTTACCGTATTCTCTGGGCACAAGGACGAGGAGCACGAGTACCTGTTGTGCAACAACCTGCCGACGCTGCTGTGGCTGGCGCAGTCGGGCACGCTGGAATTCCACATCTGGCATTCGCGGGCGCAGCTCGGCCCCGACGCGGTATCGAAGTCCACCGATTACGCCAGCTCGCTCGAATCGCTGGAGGCATCGGTGCTCAACTATCCCGACTACGTCGTCTTCGACATCGATCCCTATATCTATTCCGGCAAGGAGGCGGCGGGTGCGGAGCCGGAACTCAACACCGTGGCCTTCGACAAGGGGCGTGAGATCGCCTTCCATCTGCGCGAACTGCTGCACGGCATGTCGCTGGAGCCGATCGTCAAGACCTCGGGCAAGACCGGACTGCACGTGTTCGTGCCGATCAGGCGGACCATCGACTTCGACGCGGCGCGCGAAGTGTCCGAGCTGGTCAGCCGGCATCTGATGCGCCAGCACCCGCGCGACATCACCATGGAGTGGAGCGTGCCCAAGCGCACCGGCAAGATCTTCATGGACCACAACATGAACGTCCGCGGCAAGACGCTGAACGTGGCCTATTCGCCGCGCGGGGAACCGGGAGCGCCGGTGTCGATGCCGCTCACCTGGGACGAACTGGCCGACGCCCATCCGCTCGATTTCCGGCTGAACAACGCCGTGGCCCGGGTGGCCCGCACCGGCGATCGTTGGCGCGACGTGTTTCGGCATAAGCAGGACCTGGGACGGATCCTGAAGCTGGGCTCCTGAGACCGGGATCGTGAAGCTGGAATAGCCGGCCTTTCACGCCTTCGTCATCGCGCCAATGCGACACGGCAGGGACACTGGGCTCCTCGAGTGGGCCGTCCCCGCCGAGGCGGGACGGGCGGGTATTCGGTAGTTGGGTATCGGTAGTCGGGTATCGGTAAATCGGAGGCCGTCATGGCTGCGCGTTCGATTGCATCGCTGAACATCTCCTTTGGGCTGGTGTCGATTCCGGTGAAGCTGTACACCGCCACCGAATCCAGCCACGCGATTTCCTTCAACCTGCTGCACAAGACCTGCGGTTCGCGCCTGAAGCAGCAGCTGCTGTGTGCACGCGAAGACATCCCGGTTCCGCGCGAGGACATCGTCAAGGGTTACGAGTTCTCCAAGGACCAGTACGTGATGTTCGAGCCCGAGGAGTTGAAGGCGCTCGAGGAGGCCGGCACGCATGCCGCCGACATCACCGAGTTCGTACCCATCGAGGCGATCGACCCGGTGTACTTCGACAAGGCCTATTACCTGGCGCCCGACAAGGGTGGCGCCAAGCCTTACGCGCTGCTGGCGCGCGCGCTGCGCGAGTCCAAGCGCTGCGCGATCGGACGCTGGGCGGCGCGCGGCAAGCAGTACATCGTGATGATCCGCCCGGTCGAGGACGGGCTGGTCATGCAGCAGTTGCTCTACGCCAACGAGGTGCGCTCGATCAAGGACCTCAACATCCCCAGTGCCGAGGTCAAGGCGGCCGAACTCAAGCTGGCCGAGCAACTGATCGACCAGCAGGCGTCCGACACGTTCGATCCGACGGCCTACAAGGACGAAGTGCGCGAGCGCATCGAAGCGGCGGTGCAGGAGAAGGTCGCGGGCCATGAGGTCACGTTGGCCGAGGAGCCCGAGCGCGGCGGTGCGCAGATCATCGACCTGATGGAGGCGTTGCGCGCCAGCCTGGGGAAGAAGGCGCCCGCGGCCGCGCGCAAGACCGCGACGGCCGCCAAGCCTGCGCGCAAGCCGGCCAAGGCGGCGCCGCAGGCCGAGGCCGCTCCGGAGAAACGCAAAGGCACACGGCGGGCCAAGTGAGAGCCTGTCCAATGTCTTCACATGGCCCGCGTTGCCCCGCACAGGCCGCCAGGTGGTGTTGCGTGCTGCCGCGCCCTGCTGATTGCAAGGCCAAAGCGCGCGGCGCCGCATGGCGGCCTGTGCGGGGCAACCCAAAGGGCCGGAGCTGTGAGCCCGTAGTGCAGCGTCATCGCTCGATCGTGTATCGACATACACTCCCTCGCTCTTCCTTGCCCTGCAGGCCCACAACTCCGGCGCGGGCCATCTGAAGACATTGGACAGGCTCTGATGCATCAGTACGGCGTGGGCGACGTCGAAAAGCTGCTCCGCCTGCCGCGCAGCACGGTGCGCGCGCTGGTCGATGCCGGCTTCGTGGCGCCCCTGCGCGGGCCACGCAACACGTTGAAGTTCTCGTTCCAGGACTTGATCGTGCTTCGCACCGCGCAGGCATTGGCAGCCGCCAACGTACCGCGACGACGGATCATGCGAGCGCTCAAGGAATTGCGCGGCCGCTTGCCGGAGGCGATGCCGCTGTCGGGACTGAGCATCGGAGCGATCGCCGATCATGTGGTCGTGCGCGAAGGTGGAAGTCGCTGGCATGCGGAGTCGGGACAGTACCTGCTCGCGTTCGAAGGCGATCCGGCGCAGGGCTCGTTGCGGGTGATCGAGCAGGCGCAGGCGGTAGTGCCAGCCGCGGAGGGTGACTGGTATTCGCGCGGCGTCGCGCTGGAGCGCGAGGACGTGGACGCGGCGATGCTGGCCTATCGGCGCGCCATTGCCGAGGATGCCGGCCATCTGCATGCGCGCATCAACCTGGGACGGCTGCTGCACGATGCCGGACATCTGGAACTCGCAGAGCGTGCTTACCGCGATGGCATCGATGCCGGCGGCCGTGACGCGCTGCTGTTCTACAACCTCGGCGTCCTGCTGGAGGATATGGATCGCAAGCCGGAGGCGGTGCACGCCTACGAGGCGGCGCTGCGCGAGGATCCGCAGTTCGCCGACTGCCACTACAACCTGGCGCTGCTGTGCGAGGAATTGGGAGAACCGCGCCAGGCGATCCGCCACATGTCGCAGTACCGGCGGCTGGCGGGCGATTCCGGCGGCTAGCATCGCGGCGGCGCGAACTAGGCTGTAAGCCTGCGTGCCAGTTGCGAGCCCGCCACTACCGCCACCACGAACACGAGCGCTTCCAGCGTTCCGTGCGCGAGGTTGGCCAGCGCCGGCCCCGGGCAGTAGCCGGCGATTCCCCAGCCGATGCCGAACAACGCACTGCCGATCAGCAGCCGGCGGTCGATCGTCGACGGCGGCGGACCGGGCAAGGCATCGCCGGACAACGACACGTCGCGTCGTCGGATCCACGCATATCCCGGCACCGTGATCGCGAGCGCGCCGCCCATCACCAGCGCCAGCGAGGGATCCCATTGGCCGCTGAGGTCGAGGAAGTTCAGGACCTTGTCCGGGTTGGTCATGCCCGAAACGGCCAGGCCCAGTCCGAACAGGGCGCCGGCAATGGCGGCCAGGGCGATTCGTTTCATGCCACCCCTCCGATCACGTGGCGCACGACGTAGGTCGTGACGAAGCCCATGCCCATGAACACCAGCACGGCGAGCAATGAACGCCGGGACAGCCGCGCCAGTCCGCAGACGCCGTGTCCGCTGGTGCAGCCGCTGCCCCAGCGCGTGCCGAAACCGACCAGCAGCCCCGCGCCGATCAACCACGGCAGCGGGAAGTCGTTGCGTCCCGGCGCACCGGTAAAGGTGAACCAGGCGCCGGCGCCGGCGATCAATCCGAGCAGGAACGCCAGCCGCCAGCCACGGCCTTCGCGCTCATCGACGGCGTTGTTGAAGATGCCGCTGATCCCGGCAATGCGGCCGAGCGAGGCGAGCAGCCAGGTGGCCGCCAGGCCGATCAGGACTCCGCCGATCAACGCGGACAGGGGCGTGAATGTCGTGGGCATGTCAGAAGCGGTCGAGCGGGATCTTGAGGTAACGCACGCCGTTGTCCTCCGGCGGTGGCAGCGCGCCGGCGCGGATGTTGGTCTGCACGGCCGGCAGGATCAGCGCTGGCATCGCCAGCGTCGCGTCGCGCGCCTCGCGCATGGAGACGAACTCGTCCTCGCCGATGCCGTCGCGCACGTGGATGTTGTCGCGCTTCTGCGCGCCAATGCTGGTCTGGCAGGCCATCTCGCGACCGCCGGGGCCGTAGTCGTGGCAGACGAACACTCGCGTGTCGTCCGGCAGGTCGTCGAAGAGGCGATGGATCGACCGGTACAACGTGCGCGCATCGCCACCGGGAAAGTCGCAGCGCGCGGTGCCGCCATCGGGCATGAACAACGAGTCGCCGGTGAACAGCGCATCGCCGATCAGATAAGCATTGCTGTCTGGCGTGTGCCCCGGCACGCCGATCACCCGGGCCTGCAAGCGGCCAAGGGGGAACACCTCGCCATCGGCGAACAGATGATCGAACTGCGAGCCGTCGACGGGAAAGTGCTCGCCGAGGTTGAAGATCGGGCGGAAGGTTTTCTGCACGTGGCGGATGCCTTCGCCGATCGCCAGCCTGGCCTGCGGCCACACCGATTTGAGCCAATGCCCGGCGCTGAAATGGTCGGCATGGGCGTGCGTTTCCAGGATCCACTGCACCTGCAGGCCTTGGGCATCGACGAAGTCGACCAGCTGCTGGGCCGAGGCGGTCGAGGTGCGCGCGGCCTTGGCGTCGAAGTCGAGCACCGCATCGATCACCGCCGCGGCAGCGCCATCGGGTTCACGCACCACGTACGACCAGGTGTTGCTGTCGGCGTGGAAGAACGGCTGGACTTGGGGCTTCATCGCGGGCTCCTGCTCGAAGCGTGCGGGTATTCATATTATTAATTGATTATATTAGTAGTTGCTAATTTAGCAATGGTGAATATAATGGCCTGGCCGGGACGACGCCCGGCGAATACGGCCATTCGAGGTGTCCGTGCCCAAAGTCCAACGTTCCAGCCGACCGCCGATGGCCATCGCGCAGATGCAGGCGCATGCCGCCGATGCCGCGGCGCTGCTGCGCTCGCTGGGCAACGAGCAGCGCCTGATGATCCTGTGCCAACTGGTCGAGGAGGAACTCGGCGTCGGCGCACTGCTGTCGCGCATGTCGTTGTCGCAGTCGGCGCTGTCGCAGCACCTGGCCGTGTTGCGTGACGCCAATCTGGTGCAGACGCGGCGCGAAGGCCTGCAGGTGTTCTATTCGATCGCCCCTGGCCCGGCCAGGGACATCCTGTCCACGTTGCATTCCATCTACTGCGAGCAGTCATGAACGCATCCATTCCATTGCGCCTGTGGTGCCCGGCTGCGGCCATCGTCATGGCCTGCGCCACGACGCTGCCCGTGCTGGCTGCGCCACCCGTCGCCACAGCGTCCGACACCTCGATGCAGACTTCCGTTCCGAATCTCCGCCGGCCCAACGATCGCCTGCTGACCGGTGGTCAGCCCGACGCAGCGGCCTGGAAGCAGCTCGCGGCTGACGGCGTGACCACCGTAATCAACCTGCGGCCTGCCGATGAAATGGCCGGGCGCGACGAGGCCGCCGAAGTGATCGCGGCAGGAATGTCGTATCGCCAGATCCCGGTGGCCGGTGCTGCCGGCATCACCACCGAAAACGCCAATGCGCTGTGGACGGCCATCGCGCAGGCGCCGGGCAAGGTGCTGGTGCATTGC
>DATDBD010000034.1:0-8764 GCA_036525015.1 Lysobacter sp. | reverse complement strand
CCTCGACCGCTGCGGAAAACCGGTAGCCGGCGCCGCGGACCGTCTGGACCATGCCGTCGACCTGGTGCGGCTCCAGCGTCTTGCGCAGGCGGCGGATATGGACGTCGACGGTGCGTTCTTCGACGTAGACGCTGCCACCCCAGACATGGTCGAGCAGCTGCGTGCGCGAATACACGCGATCGGGGTGGGTCATGAAGAAGTGCAGCAGCCTGTATTCGGTCGGACCGATCTGTACGGCCTGGTCGCCGGTGGAAGACTGGGCGAACACGCGATGCGCGGCGCCGTCAATCCGCAGCGGGCCCACACCGACGCTGCCATCCTCGTCGTCCTCGCGCGAGCGGCGCAGCACGGCGCGGATCCGCGCCAGCAGCTCGCGGGCAGAGAACGGCTTGACCACGTAGTCGTCGACGCCGGCCTCGAGGCCACCGACGCGGTCGTTCTCTTCGCCGCGTGCGGTCAGCATGATGATCGGGATCTCGCGCGTGAGCTGTTCCTTGCGCCAGCGCCGGGCCAGCTCCAGCCCGCTGGTGCCGGGCAGCATCCAGTCGAGCAGGATCAGATCGGGCACGCGGTCGGCGATGGCCGCCTGCGCTTCCCGCGCGTCGCCGGCATGAACCGGGTCGTACTCGCCCTTGCGCAGAGCAAAGGACACCATGTCGCGGATGGCGGGTTCGTCTTCGACTATGAGAATACGCTTCTGCACGCGGTCACCGGGGGAGGAAAGCAGGAGGGAGCCTGGAAGCCGCGCCAGTACACTACCGTTTTGTGACAGGGCCGTTACATGCCCTCCGTTGGTGGCACGGCCCCCCGTTACGCAACGGCCAACCTCACTCCCGGCGCAGATCCTCGTCGCGGATGCCCTGGCGCCTGAGTTCCAGGACCGTCGGCGTGATCGCGTCGATACGGGCCTCGATGCGGGCGCGAGCGTAGTAGTCCAGATCCGATCGCTTCTTCAAGGTGTTGAGCTGGACCAGGGCCTGTTCGGGCCTGCCATTCAGATAGGCCGCCTCGGCGAAGGCCTCGCCGGCCCGGACCGGGTCGCCGCCGATCTCACAGGCACGTGCGAACAACTGCTGGAATTCGGGATCGGCGGTCGAACGGCCGAGCAGGGGGCGCAGCACCGCTTGGGCGCGCTTGCCGGCGGCGGCGCTGTCGCGTTCGACCAGGGCGCGAGCGTAGGTCAGCACCACCGCGCGGTTGTTCGGCATCTGCCGCAGCAGGGCGTCGAAGCGGGTGTCGGCCGAGGCCGCCTTGCCGCTCCTGGATTCCGCCTCCGCCAGCGCCAGCGTCAGCCACATATCGCCCGGACGCTTGACCAGCAGTTCCGAGAACGTGCCGGCGGCGACCGTCGCCTCGCCGGTGAGCAGGCGTGCCACGGCCTGCCCGTAGCGCTGGGCGTCGTCGAGCTTGCCATTGCCGGCGAGGCGTTCGTATTCGCGCAGCGCATCGCGCGGGCTGTCGGCGCTGAGCACGCGCAGGCGCTCACGGGCCAAGTCGAACTGGCCGGTGCCTCCGGTGTCGAAGGTCGACGCAAGACTCGCCGCCAGGTTGCCGGGGATGAGCGGGTTCTGCGTGTTTTCGCTCGTAGAGTATTGGGGTTTGGCCGTGGACTCGCGCCGACACTGGGCCGGACCGTCGGGATCGCGCACGCACACTTCGCTGGTGCCCGACTCGCGGCGCAGCTGTTCGGCGCGCTCCTTGGCTTCGGTGATGCGCGTGATGGTCACCGGGTGGGTCATCAGCCAGTCCGGTGCCTCGCCCCAGTAATTGGCGGCATTGGCGCGCGATCGCCCCTGCATCAGGATGAAGAAGTCCGCCATGGCGGTCGGGTCGTAATGGCTGCGCGCCAGCGTCTGGATGCCGAGGCGGTCGGCTTCGGACTCATTGGATCGCGTGTAGTTGATCTGGCGCTGCTGCATCAGGCCCATCGCCGACACCATCGCCGCCTGCGACGCGTTGTCGCCCGAATCGCCGCCGGCCGCCTGCGCGGCGACGATCGCGCCGAGCATCGCCAGAAGGATAGGCAACTGGTCGCGCTGGGCGCGCTCGACGCCTCGCAGCACGTGATCCTGGGTGACGTGCGCGATTTCGTGCGACAGCACGCCGGCGACCTCGTCCTCGCGTTCCGCGGCCAGCACCAGCCCGGAGTTCACGCCGACATAGCCGCCCAGCGTGGCGAAGGCGTTGATCTGCCGCTCGCGCAGCATGAAGAAGGTGAAATGCTGGCGCGGCCGGTCGCTGTTGGCCCCCAGGCGCGTACCGAGCGCGTCCAGCCAACTGTCGATCAGCGGGTCTTCGAGGATGTAGTTGTAGTGGCGCAACTGCGCCAGCATCATCCCGCCGTACTCCGCCTGCTGGGCAGGCGTCAGCAGTTCGTTGGCGGAGGAGCCGATGTCCGGCAGCCGGGGTTCCTGCGCAGGTGCACAGACGCTGGCAACGGCCAGGGTGATGGCGGTAGTGAGCAGGGCGATGCGTCGCAAGTGGAGCGTCCTCGTTTGGACTCGTTTGGACTCTTGGTCTGGTTCGCCAGTCCGGACGCAACCGATTGCAGAATGCGGCCGAGTGATGCCGTCCGGGTGAATCAACGGTTAATCCTGCCCCCTTTTGGTGCCCAAGTCGCGTCCCAGGCATCCCAGTGTTCCGCAGATGGAGTGGAAATGGTCGCAGCCTGGTCCCATATTTCGAGCACTGCCGGGTTCGACCGCGGCACCGTCCATGAGTTTCCTGTCGGAGAGAGCGTTTTGAGCGAGCCAACCCCGGCGGTCCCCGGGATCGTCATCTACACCACCGCGATCTGTCCTTATTGCGTCGCGGCCAAGAATTTCCTCAAGAGCAAAGGCCAGGCATGGACCGAGGTGCGCATCGACCTGGATCCGGGCGAGCGCGAGAAAATGGTGGCGCGTGCCAGGCGCACGAGCGTGCCGCAAATCTTCATTGGCGACACCCATGTCGGCGGCTACGACGACATGATCGCGCTGCATCGGCAGGGCGGGCTTGAGCCGCTGCTTTCCGGCGCGTAGGTGAGGCCCGCGCGCTTATCCCAATACCTTCCGCGGATAGCGGTTCGGTTCCTTCCCATATCAATCGGCGGAGCCGGCTCCGCCTCCGGAGTTTGCAAATGAGTGATGAAAGCAGCGACGACCGAATCAAGCAGTTCACCGATTTTCGCAAGCGCATGAACGTACGCATCCTGGCCGAACCGAACCAGGTCGTGCGCCGCTTCTTCGCGCTTGACACGCAGACCTACCAGGCCGGCGCGCTCGATGTGAAGACCAAGGAACTGCTGGGACTGGTCGCGTCGATGGTGCTGCGCTGCGACGACTGCATCAGCTACCACGTCGCCCAGTGCAAGGAAGCGGGCGTCAACCGCGACGAGATGTTCGAGGCGTTCTCGGTCGGCCTGGTGGTCGGCGGTTCCATCGTGATTCCCCACCTTCGTCGTGCGGTCGACTTCCTCGACAAGCTGGAGCAGGGCGAGGCCGCCACGCCCGATGCGCACGACCACGGTTGAGGCGAGCATCAAGAGTGAAATCGAAGGGCGCGACGATGTCGCGCCCTTTGCTTTTTTAGTCGGCTCAATGGTTTACGACCAAAGAATGAGTCGCCGGTGAACCTGATCGCCTGCAGGCGGTGACCGGTTCCGGCATAATTCGCCGGTTAACCATCCGGCGCCGTACTCACGATCTGGCGCCCATCAGCTGGAAGAATCTTTAATGACGCAGACGATTACGGTCATCCGTGGCGACGGCATCGGCCCGGAAATCATGGACGCAACCTTGCACGTGCTCGACTCGATGAACCTCGGGTTGCAGTACGAATTCGCCGATGCCGGCCTGGTCGCCCTGGAAAAGCAGGGCGAACTGTTGCCGCAGGCCACGATGGACTCGATCCGCAAGAACCGTATCGCGCTCAAGAGCCCGCTGACCACGCCGGTGGGCGAGGGCTTCAGCTCGATCAACGTCGAACTGCGCAAGCGCTTCGACCTCTACGCCAACGTGCGTCCGGCCAAATCGTTCCCCAACACCAAGTCGCGCTTCCCCTCGGGCGTGGACCTGATCACGGTTCGCGAAAACACCGAAGGCGCCTACATCGGCGAAGGCCAGGCATTGTCGGCCGATGGCGAAGTCGCCACGCTGACGCAGAGGGTCACTCGCCGCGGTTCCGAGCGCATCGTCCGTTATGCCTTTGACCTGGCCCGCCGAATCGGCCGCAAGAAGGTCACCATCGTCCACAAGGCGAACATCCTGAAGTCCACCTCGGGCCTGTTCCTGAAGACCGCGCGCGCGGTGGCGGCTGAGTATCCGGACATCGAGTGCAACGAGATGATCGTGGACAACACCTGCATGCAGCTGGTGATGCGTCCGGAGCAGTTCGACGTCATCGTCACCACCAACCTGTTCGGCGACATCATCTCCGACCTGTGCGCCGGCCTGGTTGGCGGCCTCGGCCTGGCGCCGGGTGCCAACATCGGCACCGACGCGGCGATCTTCGAGGCCGTGCACGGCACCGCGCCGGACATCGCCGGACAGGGCAAGGCCAACCCCTGCGCGCTGCTGCTCGGCGCTGCGCAGATGCTCGACCACCTGGGCATGCCCGAGAAGGCGGCCAAGCTGCGCGCGGCGATCATCGCCACGCTGGAAGCCAAGGACTCGCTGACCCCGGACCTGGGCGGCACCGGCAACACGATGTCGTTCGCCAAGGCGATCGCGGGCCGCATCTGACGGGTTCGCCCGGGATCACGAACGGATTCGGGGCGCCTGCGGGCGCCCCGCTTCGTTTCCGCACGGCATTGGCTGCGGTGCCCCGCTGAATTTGGGGCACCTATGCCGCCACAGATTTCCGGCGGTGGTGCTCGACAAGGCCCATGCTGCACTGCAAAATCGGCGCAATTATTTCTTCATGCGGATGGAAAGATGAATGAGTCGCCGGCTGCCGGCGCCGGCATCAGGCCGAGCGCATTGGCGCTGACCCCGTTGCTGGTCTTCCTGGCGCTGTTCTTCGGGGCTGGGATGTACTTCACCTACGTCCTGGGCCATGAAGACGGCTTCTACCAGCTGAAGGCGCCCGTCGCGATCCTGCCCGCGCTGGCCTTGGCGGCTTTCATCGCCTGGCGCCGCGGACTGAAGCCGCTGGAGACCCTGCTGTCCGGCATGGGCGACCACAACGTGGTGCTGATGTGCCTGATCTTCCTGTTGGCCGGCGGCTTCGTGGAGGTCTCCAAAGCCATCGGCGCGGTCGACGCGATCGTGGCGCTGGGCGTGGGCAATGTGCATCCGGCGTTGCTGCTGCCGGGGCTGTTCGTTGTCGCCGGTTTCATTTCCCTATCGCTGGGCACCTCGATGGGCACGATCGCCGCGGTCGCGCCGATCGCGCTCGGTGTATCGGATGCGTCGGGGCTGGATCGCGCGCTGGTGCTGGGTGCGGTGATCGGCGGCGCCACCTTCGGCGACAACCTGTCGGTCATCTCCGATACCGCCATCGTGGCCAGCCGGTCTTTCGGCTGCACGATGCGCGAGAAATTCCGCGAGAACCTCAAGCTGGCGCTGCCAGCCGCGCTGCTGACCCTGGTCGTGCTCGGCTTCGTCGGCGAGACCGAGCCGGTGCAGGCACTCGAGCCGGTGTCCTCGTGGCTGATCCTGCCGTACCTGATCGTGCTGGGCCTGGCCTTGGCCGGAGTCGACGTGATCATCGTGCTGGGCATCGGCCTAGTGATGGCAGGCGTGTTCGGCGCGATCTTCGCCGACGGCTATGGCATTGCCGCCTACGCCGACCAGGTGTGGCTGGGCTTCGAGAGCATGGTCGAGATCACCCTGCTGTCGCTGCTGGTCGGCGGCCTGGGTGCGCTGATGAAAGCCACCGGCGGCCTGGCTTGGCTGGCGACGGTCATCGACCGCTTCACCCGCGGCCACAAGAGCCGCCGCGCCGGCGAAGTGAGTATCGCCACGCTGTCGGCGGCAACGGATGTTTTTACCGCCAACAACACGGTGGCGATCCTGATCAGCGGCGGGCTGGCCCGCGACATCGCCCAGCAGCACGGCGTGCCGCCGGCCCGCGCGGCGAGCGTGATGGACATCTTCGCGTGCGTTACCCAGGGCGTGCTGCCGTACGGCGCGCAGATACTGCTGGCCGCTTCGCTCGGCAAGGTGTCTGCGTTCGCGCTGGTGGGGCAGGTGCACTACAGCTGGCTGCTGGGTGCGGTCACCATTGTCGCCATGTTGGGGTCGGCGCGCGGCCAGCGCACGCGCACCGCGGCGCCGGAAGCGGCCTGAGCACCTGTCCGCAAATGCGAAGGGGCGCGGATCGCTCCGCGCCCCTCGCTTATCCGAAGCCAGTCCGACTCAGTCGCGCGACTGCAGCTTGGCCAGCAGGCGCAGGAATTCGACGTACAGCCACACCAGCGTGACCATCAGGCCGAATGCGCCGTACCACTCCATGTACTTGGGCGCGTTCTGCTCGACGCCGCTCTCGATGAAGTCGAAGTCCAGCACTAGGTTCAACGCGGCGATCACCACCACGAACAGGCTGAAGCCGATACCGATCAGACCGGATTCGTGGATGTAGGGGATGCGGATGCCGAACATGCCCAAACCCATCGTGACCAGGTAGAGCAGGGCGATTCCGCCGGTGGCGGCGACCACCCCCAGCTTGAAGTTCTCGGTCGCGCGGATCAGGCCCGATCGATAGGCGAACAGCAGCGCGAACATCGTGCCGAACGTCAGCATCACCGCCTGCAGCACGATGCCTTCGTAGAGGTGGTTGTACATGGCCGAGATGGCGCCGAGAAAAAATCCTTCGACCAGCGCATACAGCGGCGCCGTGACCGGGGCCCATGTCGGCTTGAACGTGGTTGCAAGGGCCAATACCAGCCCGCCAATCGCGCCGCCCCACACATACGGGCCGGCGCCCACGGCGCCATCGGCGGTGAACTGGATCTGGCTCCAGGCGAAGGTGGCGGTGATCACGCACAGCAACAGCAGCAGGCCGGTCTTGTTGACCGTGCCGGTGAGTGTCATGGCATCGCCGTCGCGGCGGACTACCGTTCCGCTGCCAAGATCCAGAAAAGTGGTTTCCTTCAATGCCGGATTACCGCTGCGCATGACTGCTCCTTGGCCGGTGGTGGTGGGTGCTTGGACCGCTCCGAGCATACACAGCCGGGCCACCAGAGCCGCAGCGACGGCCAGCAAAAGAGGAGCGGTTGGGGCAAGGGGGGGCAGCGGTGGGCAGACAGGTGGCCATGGCTAGGTTTCGCCCGTTCCGCACGCGTTCCATTCACTTCCGCATTGACAGGCGTGCGTGCGCCAACCAAACTATCCGACCTTTCGCGGCGTTGGCGCGCAACGGAAGTCCCGGAACGTTTCAAATCGGGGTATAGCTCAGCCTGGTAGAGCGCCAGCTTTGGGAGCTGGATGTCGTGGGTTCGAATCCCTCTGCCCCGACCATGTCGACTCCAGGCGACGGTAGTCAGCGGTGTCTCGGTTAAGATGAACGCTGGCGCCCGTAGCTCAACCGGATAGAGCACCGGCCTTCTAAGCCGGTGGTTGTGGGTTCGAGTCCCGCCGGGCGCGCCATATAAATCAAGCGCTTAGACGCTAGTTCGGCCACTTTCTTGGCCACCTCCCGAAAAATCTCCTGAAAAAAGATCACCACGATCAGGCTGGCATCGTGTCAAAAGCGTGCCCGACTTCCCACTCGCGGTATCGTATCGTTGCTCACTGGGGACCAAGGACGAAGGGGAAAGGAAGGCATGGCAAGGCAGGTAGCGAAGCAGCTGTACGTGAAGCGCGTGCGTTTCAAGAGTCGCAAGAAGGGTTTTGAGGCGCCGCCACTCGAAGCGTTGCTGCGCACGATCAAGAAGAACGCTCCCAACCTGGCTCAAAGGCACTGGCCATTGCCTGAAGAAGGCGAAGAGTTCAGCGCAGGTACCTCGTGCCTGTACATCGCCAGGTTCGGTACTCGCCAAAATCAGGATGGCATCTACTTCGAGGTGGGGGCCTACGTCCACGGCCGCGGCGAGGATCAGGTGGCACTGGACCTTTCCGGGCAGGATCCTGACGTCTACACGGGGCCGATCATCGACGCCGCGGGCAAGAAGCGAGCGATCGTTCACATTTTCCGTTGTGTCGCACTTGGCGAGACGCTGCTCGTGGAAAATCAGCGCGGCACGGGGGGCGCCATGGCGCTAGCGAGGCTGCTGGCCGCCATGTTCCGTACTCATGTCGATCCGGACTTCCCGAACATCGAGCTGGTTGACGTGGCCTCACAGGACCTGCGTCGCGACATCGAGGCGGGGAAGGGCGTCGAAAGCATGATGATCAGGATGTTGGACGGGGCCCCCGACGAGGACGATTCCTACGCCATGCCGCTGTTCTCGCTGCGCAAGAGGGTGAAGGGTGCTGGCAAGCTTCAGGTGTTTTGGGAAGCGGATGACGATCGCCTTGACACCGATGACGTGATCGCGGCGGTCGACGAGTCCCAAGAGGACGAGACTGCGCTCGATAAGGTGACGATCAAACTGAACAACGGATCGGTGATCAATCGCCTGGGGCGTTATCGGGCCAAGAGGCCGATTATGGTGACGGTGGACAGCCACGGCGTCCTTCATCACTCCGAGATCAAGTCCGGTTTGTTTGAATACTTGAACGATCTTCGAAGGCCCGTGAAGGGTTGGCGTCTGATCAACGACGATGGGTACTTTCTAGTGAACAAGCCCGCAGTGAGCAAATAGCCATGAACAGGTCGCGCCGCCTCCTTCCGGATGAGTGGG
>DATDBD010000033.1:0-10983 GCA_036525015.1 Lysobacter sp. | reverse complement strand
TACCGCGCCGGCAACGAAGTGGCGTGGTCCAGCGGCTGGGGGGCGAGCAGGGCGATGTCGATGTTGGTGCGGTTCATGGCCCGAAGTATGACGCGTCCGGGATCAGGGGGAAGCGCTGTCGATCCGCACTGGGCCCCCTCTCCCGCTTGCGGGAGAGCGCCGGGTAAGGGCAGGGAGGTAGGTGGCTCGAAGAAGCGGACGACGCTGGCCGAAGAGCGCCCTCATTCGCAACCCTTCTCCCACAGGGCGGGAGAAGGCTCAGACACGCGGGGAAGTTTGTAGGCGGAGATGGACTCAAGCACGCGAGGCTCGTGTGCGCGCCGCGTTACGGCTGCTTCGACGCCGCCTGCTGCGCAGCGACACGCGCCGCCACGTCGGCCAGCATCGAATCAAGGCGTGCACGGTCGAAAGGCTGCCCCTTGAGCACCACCGTGTCGATGCGGCGCGTGGCGCCAATATCGCGCAACGGGTCGGCGTCCAGCAGGACCAGGTCGGCGGCCTTGCCGGGCTCCAGCGTGCCATAGGTGTCGTCATGGCCCAGGAAGCGGGCGCCGTTGATCGTGGCGGCCTGCAGGGCCTGCAGCGGTGTCAGGCCGTAACGCACCAGCAGTCCGAGTTCCTGGTGCAGGCCGATGCCGGGGTAGTTGTACGAATTGAGGAAGCCCGCATCGGTGCCGGCGAGGATGGTCACGCCCGATTGCTGCAGCAGCGGCAGCAGCGAGGCGCTTTTCTCGAAGCGCTCGTGCCTGCGGCGGATCGCTTCGGCATCCTCCTTCGCCGCCCGTTCCACACGCCAGGTGTAGGTCGCCTGCAAGCCAGGTCCGATGTACTTGAGATAGGCGTCGTCGCGATGATCGTCCTGGTCGAGGTAGGCGACGACCTGACTGCCGTTGAGCGTCGGGGTGATGGCAGTGCCGCGTTGCGCCAGCCGGGCATAGGCGGACTTCGCCCGGTCCACGTCGAAGGTCGCTTCCCACTGCGTCCACGCGTCGCGGCTGTTGATCTCGCCGCGGCCGATGGCTTCTCCCAGCGATTTCTCCAGGGGGGAGCCGGCCTTGAAGGCATAGTCGATGTGCTCGATCGAATCCAGGCCGGCGCTACTGACCTCGTCGAGCGTCAGCGGATACGGCACGTGCGCCGAAGTCTTCAGGCCGCGCTTGCCGGCCGCCCGCACCGCCGCCAGGAACAGCTCGGGCGACAGCGTGTTGTCGGTGATCTTGACGAAGTCGACCTTCCATCCCTGCAACTGGTCGAGCGCCGCCTCGAGCTCCTGCGTTGAGCCGATTTCGAGATCGCCGGGCCAGATCGACTTGAGGCCTTCGATCTTCGGACCGGAAGTAAAGATGGTCGGCCCAAGCAGTTCACCCGACGCAGTCTTGGCGCGCCACTCGAAGACGCTCGGACTGAGGTCGCCGGCGGCATCGCGCACGGCGGTGATGCCGTGCGCCAGATACAGCGGCAGCAGGTTGCGGTTCTCCTCGATCAACTTCTCGCCGCCACCGAAGTGGACATGCATGTCCCACAGTCCGGGAATGGCGTACTTGCCCTTCGCGTCGATCGTTTTTGTCGCCTCGTACTGCCGCGCCTTGCGCGCATCGACGATGGTCAGGATGCGTCCGTCGCGCACGACGATGGTGCGGTGCGGCCGAAGCTCGCCGCTCACGACATCGACCACCGTGGCATCGCGCACCAGCAGGTCGACGCGCTCGGCTGCTGGTGCGTGACCGCTGCACAGCAGCGCGAGCAGGGTGATGGGCAGCAGTGTCTTGTTCATCTGGCGGGAGCTCGTCCGGTATGCCCGATAGACGATACGGTCTGTGCGGGGCCGTAGCCAATCCGGTGATTGGGTCGCCACCATTGGCAAAGCGACCGAGGACTGAATGGATCCTGCGCAGACCGCACGAGGTTTCACCGCGCTGCGACAGTGTGCATCGGACAGTTGGGCTTTGCTTGTGCGCGACGACAAACATCATGCCTGCCAAGGGGACATCAGCAAGAAAGTCCGTCAGCAAGACGGCCACGACCACCGAGGCTGGCCGCAGGCTCACGAGCGCCGATCGCGTCGTATATCCCGGCACCGGCATCACCAAGGGCGAGGTCGCCGCCTATTACGAGGGCGTCGCGGCCTGGCTGTTGCCGGAGCTGGTCAAGCGCCCGCTGTCCCTGCTGCGTTGTCCTGAAGGCACGGACGGCACGTGCTTCTTCCAGAAGCATCACGCGCAATCGCTGGGCAAGGGCGTGCACGCCATCGAACTGCGCGAAGTGGAGGGCAGCGATCAGTACCTGTACGTCCGCGATATCCGCGGTGTGCTGGACCTGGTGCAGATGAACACGATCGAGTTCCATCCCTGGGGTGTCCGCATCGACGATACCGAGCGTCCCGATCGCATTGTTTTCGATCTTGATCCTGCCGATGATGTCGCCTGGAACGAAGTCAAAGCGGCGGCCAAGGACGTCCGGGATCGCCTGGCCGGCATCGGACTGCAGAGCTGGGTACGTCTCTCGGGCGGCAAGGGCGTGCACGTGGTGGTGCCGATCAGGCGCGGCCCGGGCTGGGACGAGGTCAAGGATTTCAGTGGGGCGTTCGCCGAAGTCATGGCCGAGCATGCACCGCAGCGTTATATCGCCAAGGCGGCCAAGCAGGCGCGCAAGGGGCGCATCTTCATCGACTGGCTGCGCAATGCGCGCGGTGCCACCAGCGTGACCAACTGGTCGTTGCGCGCGCGTGCCGGAGCACCGGTGGTGATGCCGCTGAGTTGGGCGGAACTGGGGCGTACGCGCAGTGCCGCCGACTATGACCTGCGCAAGGCGCTGCGCCGTGCGCGCACGCTGGCGAGCGACCCGTGGGAGGGTTTCCAGAAGGCGGGCCAGCGCCTGCCGCGCACCTGATGGCGCGCCTGATGGTGAATAGAAAAAGGGCCGGCTTGCGCCGGCCCTTTTTTTGTGTGAGGCGATGATCAGTCCTTAGTGGTCTCAGCCCTTCTTCGGCGCTTCCGGCTTGGCCGGAGCGACCGCGGTCGTGCCCGGGTTCTGCCAGCCGCAGGCCTTGCCTTCGTTCTGCTGCTTCAGCCAGTCCTGCAGCGGGGCGAAGTACTCCAGCACCGCCGAGGCGTCCATCTTCTCGCCGCCGGTCAGTTCCTTGAGCGTCTTCTGCCACGGCTGGCTGGCGCCCTTTTCCAGCATCGCCTGGTACTTCGCGCCGGCTTCCTTGTTGCCGTAGAAGCTGCACTCGTACAACGGGCCCTTGTAGCCTGCGGCATCGCACAGCGACTTGTAGAACTGGAACTGCAGCACGTGCGAGAGGAAGTAGCGGGTGTAGGGCGTGTTGCCCGGCACGTGGTACTTGGCGCCGGCGTCGAAGAACTCCTCGCCGCGCGCGCTGACCGGCGCCACGCCCTGGTACTTGGCCTTCAGGTCCCACCACGCCTTGTTGTAGTCGCCCGGCTTGATCGAGCCGTCGAACACGCCCCAGCGCCAGCGGTCGATCATCAGGCCGAACGGCAGGAACGCCACCTTGGCCAGCGCCATGCGCATCTGCGCGTTGATCAGCGCTTCCTGGCTCTGCTGCTGCTCGCTGACCAGGCCGATCGACTGCAGGTACTTGGGCGTCATCGCCAGCACGATGGTGTCGCCGATGGCCTCGTGGAAGCCGTCGTGCGCGCCGTTCTGGAACAGCGGCGGCTGCTTGTTGTAGGCCAGGTCGTAATAGATGTGGCCCAGCTCGTGGTAGATCGTGGTGAAGTCTTCCTCGTTGGGCTTGATGCACATCTTGGTGCGCACGTCGCCGGCCATGTTCATGTCCCACGCGCTGGCGTGGCAGACCACGTCGCGGTCGCGCGGCTTGATGAACTGGGTCTTGGTCCAGTAGCTCTCCGGCAGCTTCTGCATGCCCAGCGAGCCGTAGAAGTCCTGGGCGCGCTCGGTCATCTGCTTGGCGACGGCGAGCTGCGCGTCGTGCTCGATCTGCGCCAGCTGCGAGGTCGAACGCTCACCCGGATGCTTGGCCAGTTCGGCGTCGTAGTCCTGCTGGTACTGCGCCTGCAGCGCCTTGGTGATATCCAGGTCTCCGGCGCCCTGGTACGGCTGCAGCATGTCCCACAGGTTGCCCCAGTCCTGCTGCCACATGTTGCCCATCAGGTGCGCAGGCAGCATGTTGCCGGCGACGTGGCCCTTGTCGGGGCCGTACTTGGCGTCGAGCTTGGTGCGTGCGTAGCAGTGCAACTGCTCGTACAGCGGCTTGACCTGGCCCCACAGGCGGTCGGTCTCGGCGGCGATCTCGGCCGGCGTCATGTCGTAACCCGAACGCCACATCTCGCCGGTATCGGCGAAGCCCATCTCGCGCGAGCCTTCGTTGACCAGTTCGACGAAGCGCGTGTAGTCCTTGCGCATCGGCTGGGCGATGGTGTGCCAGCCCTGCCACGCGTCGAGCTGGGCGTCGTAGTCGCGGTTGCTGCGCAGCACGTCCTCGAGGTCGCCGAGCTGGCGGCACTTCTTGGCGTCGCCTTCGCCGGTGCAATAGCTGCCCGAGCCGTACATGCCTTCCATGCCGGTGGCGATCTTGGTCAGTTCGGCGAGCTTGGCCGGATCCTTCGGCGCCGGCATCGCGGTGGCCAGCTTGAGCAGCTGGATCGCGCGCGCGGTCTGCGGCGACATCTGCTTGCCTTCGTACTTGCCGGCCTGCTCGATCCAGGAATTGAGCTGCGCCAGGTAGCGTTCGTTGCTCTTGGCGGCGATCAGCTGGCTGTCGTCGTTGATGTAGGTCGACGACAGCCACTGCGCGGCGGTCATCTCCGGGAACATCTTGCGGTATTCGTCGTTGACGCGAGCGATGAACTGGTCGGCGGTTTCGCCTTCCGGTGCTGCGGTCTCGGCGGTGCCGGAAGCCGGCGTGGGCTCCTTCTTGCAAGCCGAGAGCGAGAGCAGGCTCGCGGCGACGGCCAGCGAGAGCAGGAGGTGACGGTGGTTCACAGGGACTTCCTCAGCGGGCGCCGGGGCCGGCGCGTTGAGTGCGCAGGCTATTAGGGCCGGGCGGGACTGGCAAGTTCCGGGCCAATCCCCGCAAAGTCCCGCGGCGCGCCGCCGCCGGGCAGCGCGCCGCGCTCAGGCAAAAGGCCTCACTTGAAGTGCCGGATGGTGCCCCGCAGGGCCGGCCTGGATCCGTCGCATCGGTATTCGAAGTCGGCATGCAGGCCCACGACGTTGCCGGCCGGGTCCGTGTTCAGGTCGCGCACGTGCAGCGTGCCGGTGGATTCGCTGCAACCCTGGAAGCCCAGGCCGCGCAATACCAGCAGGCCCGCGTGAGGGCCGGTAGCGAAATTGCGGGTCGTGTAGGTCTTGCCTGCCTCCAGCACCTGACCTTCCGGTGGCACCAGCGAGATCGACCAGTGGTCCTTGATGACCGAGGCGGTGTAATCGAGTCCGGCCGTGGTGCCGGTCAGCGAGAACAAGCTGGTGTCGCCGAAGTGCCGTTGCGAGACGCGACCCAGCGCGAAACGCGCATCGCTTTCCAGTACCAGCGACAACGGTTCCGCATCCAGCCGCAACAGGCCGGTCAGCGGTGGCGCATCGGGTGAATCCGCGTGCTGCCTGAAAGTAAGTTCGATGGAAGCCACCTTGCCTGCGTCGTCGAAGGCAATCTGCCTGATCTCGAAGCTGCCCCAAATCGAATCCACGTCCGGCCGGCAGATCGGGTTGTCCTCTGTCACCTGCATCGAGGGCGCGCGACCGGTGCGCAACTGGAACGGGCATCCTGCGTTGATGTAGCGACCGGGCTGCAAGGTACCGCCCGGCGGCGCTTCGAAGCGCATGAACCAGTTGGCGCCGGAGACGAAGGCAGGCCCGAGTTTCAAGCTCTGGGCGTTGACGTCGATGTTGACGGCATTGCTGTCGCCATCGACCGTGAATCCGGCGTTTTCACCGGTCAATGTGACGGTCTGTCCCGTCGCGTGATCGCGGACGGTCAACAGTCGTTCCGCCGATGCTTCATCGATGCCGACCATCAGGCCGACTGCTGTGAAAAGTGTGCATGCGCCGATACGCACGTCCATGGTGCCTCCTGAATGGGCTTCACTGTAAAACCAGGCAATCCCCGGTAATGACAGGAAACGCACGCATTCGTGGATGGCGGCCAGCGCAAGTCGCGCTTACCGGCGCGCTGAATGATTCAGCAGATCACGGCAGCACAATCGCGCGTTGGCGCTGATCGGCAAGACCACGTGCGTGCAACCATTGCCACGCACTGTCTGCATCGTGCTCGAAGTAGTTGCGCGCAGAGCCCAAGCGGAAGGTGTAGCCCCATGTGTCCATGTCGGCGAGCACGCGTTCGCGGCCGACGCCGGGCAGGGCATCGCCCAGCAAGGCCTGCAGTACGCAAACGGCGTCTTCTTCCTCGACCGAGTCGGTGGCGTCGGTGTGCACCGCGGCGCGACGATCGGGAGGCAGCACGATCAAGTGCGAGGCTTCGTGAAGCAGCGAGTGCAACGGCGTATCGCCGCGCGCGTAGACGGTGCTTCCGATCAGGCCGGCCTCGCACTCGCCCCAGTAGCTGCCTGGGATCGACTGTCCGTCTTCGACGTGCTGAAGCTGCAATCCATAGCGGGCGAGCAGGGCGGCGACGTCGTCGAATGGGACGTCGGCGAGAGTCAACATGGCCATGAAGTCTTTACGTCGTCATTCCAGCTTGCGCTGGAATGACGGGCATTGGGATCAGGCCTGAACCGGCGACTCGGGCAACGCGACCGAAATGTCGAGCACCTTGTTGTCGCCTTCACCGAGCAGGTCGACCTTGACCGCGTCGGCGTCCACGTTGATGTACTTGCGGATCACTTCCAGCAGTTCGCGCTGCAGCATCGGCAGGTAGTCGGGGCCCCCGTTGCCGCCGCGGCCGGCGCGCTCGTGCGCGACGATGATCCGCAGGCGATCCTTGGCGATGGAAGCGGTTTGCTTCTTCTGTAACAGGAAATCGAACAGGCCCATCCTCAACCTCCGAAGATCTTGCTGAAGAAGCCCTTCTTCTCCACCGTGGTGAATCGCATGGCGCGGGTATCGCCAAGCAGGCGCGCCACCGCGTCGTCGTAGGCCTGGGCGGCGTCGGATTCGGTATCCAGGATCACCGGCTCGCCCTTGTTGGATGCGTTGAGCACGTCGCCGGACTCAGGAATCACGCCGACCGATTTAAGGCCGAGGATCTCCTCGACGTCGCCGATGCTGAGCATCTCGCCGGTTTCCACGCGCTTGGGGCTGTAGCGCGTCAGCAGCAGGTGTTCCTTGACGCGCTCGCCGTTCTCGGCGCGGCGGGTCTTGGATGCGAGCAGGCCGAGGATGCGGTCGGAGTCGCGCACCGAGGAGACCTCGGGATTGACCACGACCACCGCCTGGTCGGCGAAGTACATCGCCAGGAATGCGCCTTTCTCGATGCCGGCCGGCGAGTCGCAGACGATGTAGTCGAAGCCGTCGGCAGCCAGGTCGTCGAGCACTTTCTGCACGCCTTCCTTCGTCAGCGCGTCCTTGTCGCGCGTCTGCGAGGCGGCCAGCACGTGCAGGTTGTCGAAGCGCTTGTCCTTGATCAGCGCCTGCTTGAGTGCGGCTTCGCCGTTGACGACGTTGACGAAGTCGTACACGACACGACGCTCGCATCCCATGATCAGGTCGAGGTTGCGCAGGCCAACGTCGAAGTCGATGACGGCAACCTTGTGGCCACGACGAGCGAGGCCGCAGGCGAGACTGGCGCTGGTCGTGGTCTTGCCGACGCCGCCCTTGCCCGAGGTGACTACGATGATTTCCGCCAAGTTCAAATCCTCCGAAAGGTAATGCCGGGCGGCCTCAGGTCAGCGCCGCGATTTTCAGTTGTTCGTCTTCAAGCCAGACCTGCACGGCTTTGCCGCGCAGATCCTTGGGAATGTCTTCCAGCACTTTGTAGTGCCCGGCAATCGCCACGAGTTCCGCATGGAACTCGCGGCAGAAGATCCGGGCCTGTTCGTTGCCCTGGGCGCCCGCAAGCGCACGTCCCCGCAATGCACCGTAAATGTGCACCGAGCCGTCTGCAATCACTTCCGCACCGGCGCCGACCGTTGTGAGTACGGTCAGGTCGCGGTTGTCGGCGTAGACCTGCTGGCCCGAGCGCACCGGGGTGGCCTGGATCAGGCCGGGCGATGGGGTCGATGCGGCCGGTGCCGGCGTCGGGGCGGCGGCGACCTGGGCGGCAGCCGGTTCACGGCGCGGCTGCGGCGCGGGCTCCGGTTCGGGCGCCGTGCCGTCCGCGCGTTCATAGGAGGCGCGGAACTTGGCCAGCAGCGGCAGGCCCAGCGCTTCGGACAGGCGTTCGGTCTCGCTGGTGCCGTAGGCGAGCGCGACCGGCAACACGCCGGCGTCGCGCAGCCCTTTGATCAGGGCGCGTGCGGTGTCGGCGTCGGGCGTATGCGCCAGTCCGCCGAAATCGACCACGACCGCGGCGCGGGCGAACAGCTTGGGCGCGCGCTGCACGCGGTTGCGCATTTCATCGATCAGTCGGGCGACGTCGAGGGTACGAATGCGCAGATTGGCGATGCCGACCTGGCCGATCTTGAGTTCACCGGCCTGCTCGTAGTCCACCGCCACGCTCACGGGCACGTCCCGGTCGGGCGGTGCACCACGGCGGCCTGGTTCGTGCGCGGCTGGGTGATCCACGGCACGTCTGGCAATGCCTCACCGTAGGTCTCGCGCACCCACGGATAGCTGCACAGTTGCTTCATCAGCATCGCGGCGCGAAGGCCGGTCTCGTCCATCATGTGCTGGCCCGCTTCGCGGAAGCCGAAGCTGCCGTGGAACAGCAGCACCGGATCGTTGGTGCCCTCGAGGAAGACTTCGCAGGCCAATTGCGGATAACGCAGCTCGGCATAGCTTTGCGCGTCGGCGTAGAACGCGCGACCGACGCCTCCGCCGCGACGACGACTGGCGACGACGATGCGGTCGATGTAGAAGAAATCCGGATAGCGCTCGCGGAACCAGCGGAAGTTGCTGCTGTCGTGATCCGCGCGCGAACCCATGCCGATCAGGAAGCCGGCGAGCGTGCCGTCGCGTTCGGCGACACGGAAGTATTCCGCGGTGTCGAAGAAGTGACGCAGTCTGGCCGCATCGAGCGGCAGGATCGCAGGTCCGGCGGCATTGTTCAGGGCTAGGACGGAATCCAGCTCGTGCTCTCGCACGTCGCGGACGACGATCGACATTCCAGGACTCCAAAGTTCAGTGGCCGCAGAAACGGTCGGCCCTAAAATGATTATTGCATGGCCGTCCGGCGGCGGCGACCGCCCGCCCGTGCCTTAGGCATGACTTTCGGATGGCTCGGCAGACCCTTGATACCGCTAGCATGCTGTCATGTTGGCCCGACTCAACCATTCGCGACTGCTGCGCTACGCCGGCCTGTTCACCTGGGCCGCGGTGGGGCTGTGGCTGCTGAACATCTGGTTCGACCCGACCATCCTCCAGCCCGAGTCCGGCGGCCCGCCGTTCCTGCTGGTCATGCGCTGGCTGGCGGCCTACCTGGCGTTCGGGGTGGTGTACTGGTGGATCACCCACCAGCTCGGCCAGCGCCAGCCGGGGCTGGTGGACCACATCCTGCTGCTGCTGCTGACCACCTGCGCCATCGGGGTGGGGTATTTCTCCGGCACCGGCCTGAGCAGCATCCTGCTGATGGTCGTCGCAGGCCTGCTGCCCTGGCTGATGCCGGTTCGCTTCGGCCTGGCCTGGCTGGTGGGCGGCAACATCGCCACCATCCCGGTCTTCGTGATGGCGCTGGACTTCCCGCCGACGCTGGCGGTGCTGCAGGCGATGGCCTACATGGGGTTCTCCAGCCTGGTGTTCGTGACCGCCCTGGTCGCCCGCCAGCAGGCCGAGGCCCGGGAAGAGCAACGCCGCCTGAATGCGGAGTTGCGGGCCACCCGCGCCCTGCTGGGCGAGAGCGTGCGGGTCAACGAGCGCACGCGCATCTCGCGCGAGCTGCACGACCTGCTCGGTCACCACCTGACCGCACTGAGCCTGAACCTGGAAGTGGCCGGCCACCTGTCCGAAGGGCGGGCCAAGGAGCACGTGCAGCAGGCGCACACGCTGGCGCGACTGCTGCTGACCGACGTGCGCGAAGTGGTCAGCCAGTTGCGCGAGGACGGTGCCATCGACCTGTCGACGGCGCTGCTGCCGTTGGCGGAGAACGTACCCTCGCTGGATATCCACATGGACATCGAGGCGCCGCTGACCGTCGACGACCCCGAGCGCGCCCACGTGATGCTGCGCTGCACCCAGGAAATCATCACCAACGCGGTGCGCCATGCCGGCGCGAGCAACCTGTGGATCTGCGCCCGCCGCGAGAAGGAATGCATCACGATGAGCGCGCGCGACGACGGGCGCGGCGCCGACAATTTCGTCAGCGGCAACGGCTTGCGCGGCATGCGCGAGCGCCTGGTGCAGCATGGCGGCAACCTGAAAATCGAAACCCGGCCGGAGGAGGGGTTCTGCCTCTACCTCACGTTGCCGGCCTCGGCGGCCGCGGCCGCCGCCTGTGAAGGAGTGATCGCATGATCCGTGTGTTGTTAGTGGACGATCAGACCCTGGTGCGGCAGGGCGTGCGCTCGCTGCTGGCCTTGGCCGAGGGTATCGAGGTCGTGGCCGAGGCCGGGGACGGCCGCCAGGCGGTGGAGATCATTCCGCAGATCAAGCCGGACGTGGTCCTGATGGACATGCGCATGCCGGTCATGTCGGGGCTGGAGGCCCTGCAGGCACTGGCCAGGACCAACAACCTGCCGCCGACCATCATCCTGACCACCTTCGACGATGACCAGTTGGTGCTGGCCGGGCTCAAGGCAGGCGCCAAGGGCTACCTGCTGAAGGACGTGTCGCTGGAGCAACTGGTGGGCGCCATCCAGACCGTGTCCCAAGGCGGCTCGCTGGTGCAGCCGGCGGTGACCCAGCGGTTGCTGTCCGGGCTGGAGCACATGCGCAACGAATTCGTCAGCC
>DATDBD010000032.1:0-9077 GCA_036525015.1 Lysobacter sp. | reverse complement strand
CCGGCCGCGTTGGCCGAGCACCTGAAATCCGGTTTGCCGGAGTACATGGTGCCGTCGCATTTCATCGTGATGGATGCCATCCCGCTGTCTCCCAACGGCAAGGTCGACCGCAAGGCGCTTCCGGCGCCGGACACGACGGTGGAAGCGGGCGCCAGCGATCATGTCGCTCCGCGCGATGCGCTCGAGCAAAGCATCGTTTCGGCCATGGCGGCGGTGCTGGGACGCACTGCGCTCGGCGTCCATGACGGATTCTTCGAACTGGGCGGTCACTCGCTACTGGCGGCGCAGGTGTGCGCGCGCCTGACCCGCGAGCTCGGCATCGAAGTGCCGCTGCGCAGCCTGTTCGACGCGCCGACCGCGGCTCGACTGGCGGAGATGCTGCGCCACCAGCAGGACGCACCGCGCGGCGACGCACTGGCGAGCTGGGTTGTGCCGCGCCGTTCCGACCGGGCCACCGCGCCGATGTCGCTGATGCAGCAGCGGCTGTGGGTGTTGGAGCAGATGGAGCCGGACGGAGTGACCTGGAACACGCCATCGGCGCATCGGCTTCGTGGCGAGCTGGATACACAGGCGCTGGAACGTGCCTTCCAGGAAGTGGTGCGGCGCCAGTCGTCGCTGCGGACCTGTTTCGTCAGCGAGGGCGACGGTGCCGTCCAGCAGATCGAGGAGACGCTCGATGTCTCGCTGCTGCCGCTGGAAGACTTCTCCGAGGTCGACGAGGCGAGCCGCGAACGCACCGCGCGCGACTGCATCGAGGGCATGATCGCCAAACCCTTCCGGCTGGATCGGGCGCCGTTGTTCCGGGCTCGTCTGTTCCGCCTGGGGCCGCAGGATCACGTCCTGTTCTTCATGACCCACCACATCATCTGGGATGGCTGGTCGTTCGACCTGTTCTACGAGGAAATGGCGGCGCTCTACAACACCTACAGCCGCAACGAAGCCTCGCCGCTGTCCGAGCTCGAGGTCAGCTATGGCGATTACGCCGAGTGGCATCTGCAACGGCTCAGTGGCGACGAACTCAAGCGGCAGCTCGAATACTGGCAACGGCAGCTCGACGGCGCGTTCGAGCCGTTGGACTTGCCGACTGATTTTCCGCGACCACCGCAAATGTCCGGCGGCGGAAGCACCGAGTGGCTGAAGTTCGATCGCGCCAGCACCGAGTCGTTGCGCGCGATCGGTGCGCAAGCAGAGGCGACGTTGTTCATGACCTTGCTGGCGGCGTACTGCGTGCTGTTGCATCGCTTCACCGGGCAACGCGACCTCGTCATCGGCATACCGGTGCGCAACCGCGGCACCGAGGCGCTGGAACGGGTCATGGGCCTGTTCGTCAACATGCTGCCGTTGCGGTTGACAGTCGACCCCGAGTCGTCGTTCGTCGAACTGGTGCGGCATGTCCGCGAGCGGGTGGTGGAGGCGTTCTCGTACCCCGATGTGCCGTTCGAGCAACTCGTGCGCGCGCTGCGCGTGCCGCGCGATCCCAGCCGCTCGCCGATATACCAGGCGTTGTTCTCCTTCCAGGACGTGCGCCAGCGGCCGACGAACTGGGGGGCGCTGCAACACGAACGGTTCCCGGTGTTCCAGCCGGGTACCAGCCAGGACATTGGCCTGTGGTTCGTCGAGAACTCGCAAGGCCTGGCCGGCGGGCTCACCTACAGCACCGACATCTTGTCGGCCGCGACGGCGTCGCGTCTGCACCAGCGGCTGGCGACGATGCTGGAAGCGCTGCGCGCCGATCCCATGATGGCAATAGGCGACGTCGGAATGTGTGCCGCCAGCGACAGTGAATCGCTGCGGAGTTGGAACGACACCGCGACGGCGCCGGAAACCGCATCGAGCGTGCATGCCATGCTGCGCGAGCAGTGCCTGCGTACTCCGGATCGCATCGCGCTGCGCTTCGGCGAGAAGTCGGTCACCTACGCCGAGCTGGATGCCTGCAGCAACCGCATCGCCCACATCCTGCGCAGCCGCGGGGTTCGCAATGGCGACCTGGTGGGCGTCTGTCTTGATCGCGGTCCCGACATGGTGGCGGCGATGATCGGCGTGCTTAAGGCAGGCGCAGGCTATGTCCCCCTGGATCCGGGTTATCCGGCGGCCAGGTTGCACTTCATCGCCGAGGATGCGGGGCTGGCGCTCATCATCGCCGAGGGCGAGCTGGCGACGCCGATGGACTTCCCGAGGCAGCGGCTGTTGTTGCTGGACGACGATCGCCTCGAGATCGATGCCGCCAGTGCCGATGCGCCGCGGCAGGAAGGAGTGGCCGATCCGGAATCGATTGCCTATGCGATCTATACCTCCGGCTCCACCGGCCAGCCGAAGGGCGTGCGCATTCCCCATCGCGCGGTGTTGAACTTCCTGGCGAGCATGCGGCGCGAACCGGGGCTGGGCGAAAGCGACCGGCTGCTGGCGGTTACCACCACGTCGTTCGACATCGCGGTGCTGGAGCTGTTCCTGCCGCTGTCGGTCGGCGCTGAAGTGATCCTGGCCAGCCGCGAGCAGGCGGCCGATGGCCATGCGCTCGCGGTCCTGCTGTCGGCGAGCGGCGCGACGGTCATGCAGGCCACGCCATCGACGTGGCGGATGCTGATCGACGCGGGCTGGCGCGGCGCATCGCGGCTGCGCGTGCTGGTCGGCGGCGAGCCCCTGGCGCCGGAGCTGGCGGCTCAATTGTGTGCGGGCTGCCCCGAGGTCTGGAACATGTACGGCCCGACCGAAACCACGGTGTGGTCGACGTGTTGCAAGGTCGGGCAGCCGCAGACAGGCATCACGATCGGTCGTCCGATCGCCAACACAACGGTATGGGTGCGCGATGCACGCGGCCAGCTTTGTCCGGTGGGCGTGCCCGGCGAGATCTGGATCGGCGGCGACGGCGTCGCGTTGGGCTATCACCAACGGCCGGAACTCGATGCCGAACGCTTCGTGCCCGACCCGTATTCGTCCAGGCCTGGCGCGCGCCTGTATCGCACCGGCGATCGTGGCCGCTGGCGCGCGGACGGCATGCTGGAGCACCTGGGGCGCCTGGATTTCCAGGTCAAGGTGCGCGGCAACCGCATCGAGTTGGGCGAGATCGAAGCGCGTGTGTCGGCCGATCCCGCGGTGGCGAACGCCGTGGCGGTGGCGCGCGAGGACAGGCCCGGCGACGTTCGCCTGGTGGTCTACGTGGTGGCGCGGGCCGCGGCGCAGATCGATATTGCCGGGTTGCGCGCGCGTTTGAAGTCCGTGCTGCCCGACTACATGGTGCCGCAGCACATCGTGGCGCTGGACGCGATGCCGCTGCTGCCCAATGGCAAGCTCGACCGCAAGGCACTGCCGGCGCCGGTCAACGCCAGCGAGGAAAGCAAGGTCGTCGTCGATGAAGCGGGCGACCCGCGCGTGCGCTATCTGGCTGCGCTGTGGACCGAGTTGCTGGGTACGGCCGCGGGGCCGGACGACAACTTCTTCGATTTGGGTGGACATTCGATGCTGGCGGTGCAGATGGCCAATCGCGTCGCGCGCGATACCGGTGCCCGCATCCGGTTGGTGCGCCTGGCGACGCAGACGTTGTCGCAGGTGGCCGCCGAGCTTCCGGATACCGTCGCCGCGCCTGCCGCCGGTGCGCCGGGCCGCGGTCTGGTTCGCAACGTGATGCGGCTGTTCGGCATCACCGCCACGGATGGAAAGCCTTGAGCCACCGGCGCGTCCCGCATTGGCAGCACGGCACCTGCAGGCCAACCTGCAGGCGGGTGGAATGACCGTGGGCGTCTGGGAACCTCTGTGGCTTGGTGCTGGCGAGCAGCGCCTCTACGCGGCGTTGCATCGGTCGAAGGCGTCGTCGCCACGGCTGGGCCTGGTGCTGGCGCCGCCGTTGCTGCACGAGCAGCCGCGCAGTCGCCGACTGCTGACCGAACTAGCCACCGCATTTTCTGAAGCGGGGGTGCCATGCCTGCGCTTCGACTACTTCGGCACCGGTGACTCGGCCGGCGCTGGAGAGCAGCTCGAATTCGCCACGATGCGATGCGACCTGCAACATGCGGCCCAGGCGCTGATGGTCGGCGGCGGGGTCGAGCGCATCGGCGTGTTGGCGGTTCGCGGTGCCGCGTTGCCCGTGTTCTCGTGGATACGCGATGGCGGCACGGCAAACTTGCTGGTGCTGTGGGAGCCGATCGTCGACGGGCAGGGCTGGCTGGCGGAACTGGAGACGCGCGATGCCATCGAACGCAGGTCGCCCAAGCGCTACTCCATCGCCGCCGGCGCACAGCCTGGCGTGTCCGGGGACGACTTGCAGTTGATGGGTTATCCGGTATCGGCGCAGTTGCGCCGCGACATCGCGCAGGCCGGCATCGTCGACGATGGCGTGCATGCAGTGCCGCGCTGTTGGGCCGTGCTGCGGGAGGACAGCGACATGCTGCCGATCACGGCGGAACGTGTGTTCAAGCTGCCAGGCGACACGCCGCTGATAGGTGGTGCGGTCAGCATGGATCGATCGGTTTTCGTCACACCCGGCCTGCAGCAGGTCGTCGATGAACTGAGCCGGGCCCTGCGAGAGGAGTGCTGAAGCCATGGACACGATGGTGCAGTTCGGACCGGAGCGGCGCCTAGTCGGCGTCCTGACCGGCACTCCGGCGTCATCGGCGGGGCCGATCGTGGTGCTGCCCAGTGCAGGCCTGTTGCCGCGCGCCGGTCCGTTCCGGCTGCACGTCGAACTGTCGCGGCGACTGGCGCGGCAGGGTGTCAGCAGCTTCCGCTTCGACGTGCCGGGTGTCGGCGAGGCGCCGCGCCTGAAAGGTTGTGGTGCGCGCGAGGCCACGCTGGCAGCGCTCGACCACCTCGCCACGTTCCATGGTGCGCGACAGTTCGTCGTGGGCGGGGTATGCAGCGCTGCCGACGTGGCCTGGGGCGTCGCCCTGGCCGACCCGCGCGTATGCGGTGTGCTGATGCTGGACGGGCTCAGCTATACCGGGCCGTGGTTCCGACTGGCCTTGGTGGCAGGCGTGCTCAGGCGGCCCGTGCGTGAGTGGCCCGGCGTGGTGCGCAGGCTGCTGGGACGCATGCAGGAAACCGAGCGCGCACCGGTGATCGAGGACTACCGCGACTGGCCCGAGCGGCCGCAGGCACGCGACGACTTCGCACGACTGGTCGCACGCGATGTCCGCTCGCTGTGGGTATACACCGGAGGCTACGCCGGCAGGTTCCTGCATCCACGCCAGTTCGCCTGGAGTTTCGGTGGCATGGCGCGGGATCGGCGCGTGGTCATGCACTACTGGCCCGATTGCGACCACACGTTCTTCGCCAAGGCGCATCGGGACCGGTTGCTGGACACGGTGGAGCGCTGGCTGCTCAACAACTTTCCGACCGAGCCGCTTTCCACATGAACGCACGGACGGCCGACTCGATCGACAGCCCATCGCAGTCCACAAGCGACCAGTACCGACGTACGCCGCTTTATGAGGACGTAGACCCGCACCATTTGCGGGTCGTGTGTGTCGTCCCGGCCAGCGTGCCGAAGTGGCTGGCGCGCGTGCCCGGATACGCGCTTGAATACGAATGGCTCGAGTGGACCATGCTGCCGGTGGAGGCACTTTCCGCGACCGCGGCTCGGCCTGTTCCTGTGGATCTGCGCGTATTCCTGCGTCACGAACGATCGCGGCGGCCCCTCGATGAGGATGCGTGCGCCGCGACAAATATCGTGGCGGAAAACAGCGTGCCCGCGTCCGGGTCGGGAGAAGCGGACCTGGGCGCCGTATGCGCCAGAGTGTCGCAACTGCAGCCCGACCTGATCCTGCTGCTGGGGCCGCGGGATTGGCTCGAGCCGTTGGCGAGCTGCGCACGCCGGGGCTGCTGGCTCATCGATGACAACCTTTGCGATGCCTACGCCGCCGCGCAGGCACTGCTGTTGCCGCTGCTGCTAGGCGAGCCGGCGACGGCGATCGAGTTGGAGCTGTGCTGTGGCGGGCTTTTGAATGACGCGATGCCGCCGGTCGGGCTCGCGACAAGCTGGAGCTCGACCTGCCATCCATCGGCCTCCCAGCAATGCGAGCGGGCGTTGCGCAAGCTGCCGGCATTGTTGTTGCGGGCCTTGCGCCGCCTGTCGCTGGCCCACGCACCATGGCCGCCAGCGGTTGTCGCGACCTTGCGATTGCGCGCGTCGCCGCTGCCGGCGGGCAGCGGTCTGCGCGCACTGGTGTCCACCGTAACCGCCCGCGCGAAGTTGCGCTGGCAGCGCGAGCGGCAGCCGTACGTACGAGCTCCCTGGTTAGTGGCGATCCGCACGGATGACTCACCGCTGGATCCCGAGCATCCCGGGATCTCCCGTTTCCAGGTGATGGCTCCCACCGAAGCCCTTGGCCAGCAGATCTGGGCCGATCCCTGCGTCGTCGAGGACGGCGGGCGCCGGCTGGTATTTGTCGAGGAGTGCACGCCTGAAGCGCAAAGAGCCCACATCGCCTGCATCGAAGTTCCTGCGCAGGGCCCGGCACTTTGGCTGGGCAAGGCGTTGGATCGCAGCTATCACCTGTCGTTCCCGCAGGTATTCCGCTGGGAAGACCAGTGGTACATGACCGTGGAGTCCGGACAGGCAGGTTGCGTCACCCTGCATCGTGCCGAGCGGTTCCCGCTTGCGTGGCAGCCGGTGGCCGAGTTGATAACCGAGCGCCATTGCGTGGACCCGGTGTTGCATCACCATCAGGGACGCTGGTATCTGTTCGCCAACGTCGCCGAGAGCGGTGGCAACACCTGGGACGAACTGTTCCTGTTCGTATCCGATTCGCTGACCGGGCCGTTCGCGCCTCATCCGGCCAACCCCATCGTCGCGGATGTGCGCCGCGCCAGATCGGCTGGACGCTTGTTCCATCACCAGGGACGCCTGATCCGGCCGTCACAGGACAGTGCTCCCAGCTACGGAGCCGCGACCGTATTCAATGAAGTGCTGGAACTGAGCCCGACCGCCTATCGCGAGCGACCAGTGGGTCGCCTGGATGCGAGCTGGGCGCCGGGCTTGGACGGCTGTCATACCTACAGCACCAGCGACACGCTCGAAGTCGTGGATATGCGGGGCATGCTGCCGGCGCAATCCGTGCGCTTGCCGGTGGTCCCCGGCGATGCGCCCCTGGCCATGCCCGAGGAGTCGAAAGTGAGCGTGGTGATGCCGGCTCACAATGCGGCGCCCACGATATTGGACTCGATGCGTTCGGTGCTGGAGCAGACCCACTCCCATCTGGAACTCATCGTCGTCGACGATGGCTCGACCGATGCTACGTGGCAGCTGGTCGAGCAATGCGCGGCCACCGACCGGCGGGTGGTGGCCGTGCGCATGGAGGTGAACCAGGGCGTGGCTAGCGCACGCAACACCGGGCTACGCGCCGCCACGGGACGCTACATCGCCTTTCTCGACAGCGACGATCGATGGCACCCGCGCAAACTGGAAATACAGCTCGCGTGCATGAACCAGAGCGGCGCGCGCGCCAGCTACACCGCCTATGAGCGCGTGGCGCCCGATGGGCGGCCATTGAATACGGTCAAGCCGCCTCGTTACGTGCGGCACAAGGACATGCTCAAGAGCAACTGCATCGGCAACCTCACCGGCCTCTACGACAGAAGCCTGGGCGATCCGCAGTTCCAGAAGATCGGACACGAAGACTACGTGTTCTGGCTGCAGATCGTGCAGCTTGCCGGCGGGGCCGTCTGCGCTGGCTGGCCGGATCCGCTGGCGTATTACCTGACGCGCCCGGGCTCGCTATCGGCCAACAAGCTCAGGACCATTGGCTGGCAGTGGCAGATCTATCGGCAGGTCGAAGGCCTGGGGCGCGCACGCTCGGCAGGGTATCTGCTGCATTACGCGGTCAGGGCGCTGGCAAAGCGGGTCTGAAGCGCCACGACCGGCAGTGCAAAAAAAAGGAGTGTCCGGTTTCCCGGACACTCCTGCCAAACTAAGACTTGCTGGCTTTTTTTCTGCTTTAGCTTTCGCGGCTTAGTTGACCGTGAAGGTGGTGGTCGACCGCGCCGTGAGGGTGCCGTAGGTCGCATCGGCAGTCAGGTTGTACTTGCCGATCGAGCTCGCACCGGTACCCGACACGAAGCTCCACGTCGCAACACCATTGGCGTCGGTGGTCACCGTCTTGGTGTTCGTGTCGATGCCGTTGGGCTTGATCGAGTTGAAGCGCACGCTGGCACCCTGGACCGGCACACCCTTGTTGAGTACCTTGGCCGTCATGTACACGGTCGAACCGCGGTAGTAGGTGGCCTTGCTGGTGGTGACGGTTTCAGTCAGGGCCGGAGCGGCAGCCGCGCCGACCGTGAAGGTGGTGGTCGACCGCGCCGTGAGGGTGCCGTAGGTCGCATCGGCAGTCAGGTTGTACGTGCCGATCGAGCTCGCACCGGTACCCGACACGAAGCTCCACGTCGCAACACCATTGGCGTCGGTGGTCACCGTCTTGGCGTTCGTGTCGATGCCATTGGGCTTGATCGAGTTGAAGCGCACGCTGGCACCCTGGACCGGCACACCCTTGTTGAGCACCTTGGCCGTCATGTACACCGTCGAACCGATGGAGTAAGACGACTGGCTGGTGGTGACGGTCTCAGTCAGGGCCGAAGCGGCAGCCCCAACCGAGTAGGTCGACGACGCGTTGGCGGTGTGGGTGCCACCGACGTTGCTGCTGATGCCCGTGCCGATGCCGTAGCTGCCCTGGGTCGCCGTGGTCGGAGAATTGACCTGCAGCGAGGCGGTGCCGGACGCACCCGGAGCAAGCGTGACGCTGGCGGCCGAGAGGGTGCCGGTCCAACCGGTGGGAACCGAGCTGGCAACGTTGAAGCTGGTGTTGGCGCAAGCGGTGCTGTCGTTGTTACGGACATTGACGGTGTAGTTGACGGCGCTGCCGGCGGCCACTGCGGCGGTCGAGCCGCTCAGGCTGAGCGTCGGTGCGGCGCGGGTGCAGGTCGGAGAGGGATCGGTCGGCGGGGTCGTCGGAGGCGTGGTGCCACCGGCCTGGACCTCATAGGCACCGATGTCGGCCTTGGCACCCGACGGACGCGGAGCCATGACGAAGTCGGTGACCACACCGCTGATGACCGCAACCTTGTCGACCACCGGGCTGCCGGCGAGCGGC
>DATDBD010000031.1:0-4820 GCA_036525015.1 Lysobacter sp. | reverse complement strand
TTCGTCCTCGATGCGCAATTGGCGGCGACCGTCGACGCGGACGTGCTCCTGGCAGCGCTGGTGGTGGTCGAAACCCGCCTGACAGGCCATGACGCGCAGATCGCGACGAAGCTGGCCGCGTCGGGTGTCGAGCAAGCTGAGTTGGGCGTCCCGCCGACACGGGTGTGTCGCGACTGGCGCGATTACGTCGCGGCCGCGATGGACGTAGCGCCTTTGACTCCACTACCCACGGCGTGGGCGGTGGATGCAACGGCAGGCGCCGGTCTGGGCGAGGCGGAATGGGCTGCCTCGGTATGGCGCGTGTCGGGTGGAGCCTGCGTCGAGGTGGACTTCCGCGAGCCGCTGTGCGCCGAGTCGGTCGAGTTGGTCTGGCGGTGCACGCAACGAGTATTGCCTGGGCTGATGGTGCCTGGCACCAACATCGACGCGATCGATCTGCTGGGCGAGGGAGAGCGCCGGCAGTTGCTGGAATGGAATGAAACACAAGTGGCGAAGTCGGGCAGCGAGACTGTCCATGGCCGCTTCGCGGAAGTACGCGACCGCCACCCCGATGCCCCTGCGGCCATCGACGACGTATCGACGCTGAGCTACGCGGATCTGGATCGGCGCGCCGACGTCCTTGTCCACCGGCTGCACCTGGCCGGCGTACGACCGGGCGACGTGGTCGCGCTGGCCGCGCAGCGATCGGTATCGGCCGTGGTCGCCGTGCTGGGCATACTCAAAGCCGGCGCGGCCTATCTTCCGCTGGACCCGCATCATCCCTGCGAACGCCTCAAGTTCATGATCGAGGATGCCGGCGCGCACGTCGTGCTGGTCGACGCGGAATGCGGCGAGCTGACGCTGCCGGCGGGAACGCACGCGCTGGCGGTCGACGATGGTTGGAGCGATCGCGATTGGGCCGCCACCGACGATATCGTCAGTACCGGCGAATCGCTGGCCTATGTGATGTATACGTCGGGATCGACCGGCACGCCCAAGGGCGTCGAGATCCGGCATCGGTCCATCCTGCGGCTGGTGTGCGGCGTCGACTACATCGCGCTGAGCCCAGAAACGCGGATGCTGCATGCGGCACCGCTCGGCTTCGACGCCTCGACACTGGAGATCTGGGGCGCATTGCTCAACGGCGGATGCATGGTGGCGCACGGCGAAGCCGTGCCGACCGGCGCAGGCCTGGCCAGGACGATCGCGCGCCACGGTGTCACCACAGCGTGGCTGACGGCGGCGCTGTTCAATTCCGTGGTGGATGAGGATCCGCTGCAACTGGCTGGCCTGCGCGAGCTGTTCACGGGCGGCGAGGCGTTGTCGGTCGATCATGTGCGGCGAATGCGCTCGGCGGCGCCGCAGACCCGGTTGCGCAACGGTTATGGGCCGACGGAATGCACGACGTTCACCTGCACGCAGGCCATCGACGACGTGCCGATGGACGCCAGCTCGATTCCGATTGGACGTCCGATCGCCGATACGCAGGTGCATGTGCTCAACGCGCGGCGCGAGCTGGTGCCGATCGGCGTGATCGGAGAGTTGTACGTGGGCGGTGCGGGTTTGGCGCGCGGTTATCTCAAGCGCCCGGAACTGACCGCCGAGCGCTTCGTCGCCGATCCGTTCGGTGCGCCGGGCGAGCGTCTATACCGCACCGGTGACCAGGTCCGCTGGCGCGTCGACGGCACCATCGAATTCGTTGGTCGCGTCGATACCCAGGTCAAGATCCGCGGGTTCCGGATCGAGTTGGGCGAGATCGAGGCCACGCTGGCGCGCCATCCGGCCGTGCAATCGTGCGCGGTGCTGGCGCGGGCCGACCAGCCCGGCGACAAGCGCCTGGTCGCGTACTACGTGGCCAGGCGCGAGCCTCCCTCGGCGACCGCGTTGCGTTCTTACCTGGTCTCGCGCCTGCCCGATTTCATGGTGCCCGTGCGCTACATCCGTCTCGGCGCGCTGCCGGTGACGGCGAACGGCAAGCTGGACCGCAGGGCCTTGCCGGCGCCCGACCGGAGCCGTCCGGAACTGGCGGTGGCCTTCGAGCCCGCCATCAGCGATTGCGAGCACCGGATCTGCGAGGCGTATGCGGCCTTGCTCGATGTCGAAAGGGTGGGGCGGCACGACAACTTCTTCGAGCTGGGCGGAAGTTCGCTGGTGGGACTGCGCCTGCTGGAGCAACTGCGTTCGATGTTCCCGGCGCATGGCAGTGGCATCGCCGCCACCGTGCTGTTCCGTTGCCCGACTCCGGCGATGCTGGCACTGGAGCTCGGATCGCGCGCCGTGGGCACGCGCAGTGGCATCGGCGAACCGGCGTCGGCAATCGATCGCGGGATAAGCGATCGCGCGACGGACGAGCCCATCGCGATCGTCGCCATGGCCGGCCGGTTCCCCGGAGCGGCGAATATCGAGGCCTTCTGGCAGAACCTGTGCGAAGGCCGTGATTCGATCACCGTGTTCTCAGCCGATCAGCTCGATCCGTCGATCGGGCCGGCCGAGCGCGCCGATCCGGCCTATGTGCCCGCACGCGGGGTGATCGAAGGAGTCGACCAATTCGACGCAGCCTTCTTTGGCATCAGCCCGAAGGAAGCGGAGTTGATGGACCCGCAGCAGCGCATCTTCCTGGAGCTTTGCTGGGAATGCCTGGAGCGCGGCGGGCATGTTCCCGACGCAGGCTCGGTGCGGACCGGGGTGTTCGCCGGCATGTACAACGCCACCTATTTCCAGCGCCACCTCGCCTCGCGCGGCGACCTGATCGAGCGCATCGGCGCGTTCCAGGTCATGCTCAACAACGAGAAGGACTACATCGCCACTCGCACCGCGCACAAGCTCAATCTCACCGGCCCGGCGATCAGCGTGCATACCGCTTGCTCGACCTCGCTGGTGGCGATCTGCCAGGCCATGGACAGCCTGCGTGCCGGCCGCTGCGAAATGGCTCTGGCAGGCGGCGCGTCGGTCACGTGCCCGCCCCGCAGCGGTTATCGCTACCAGGAAGGGGCGATGCTGTCGCCCGACGGCCATACCAGGACCTTCGATGCGTCTGCGCAAGGCACGGTGTTCAGCGATGGTGCGGCCGTGGTGTTGCTGAAGCGGTGGTCCGATGCCGTCCGCGACGGCAACCCGGTGTTCGCGTTGATCCGTGGCGGAGCGGTCAACAACGACGGCGGAAACAAAGCCAGTTTCACCGCGCCGAGCAGCGAAGGCCAGGCCGCGGTGGTCGCGATGGCGCACGACGATGCGCACGTCGATCCGCGCAGCATCGGCTACGTCGAGGCGCACGGAACGGCGACGCCGCTCGGGGATCCGATCGAAATCGAGGGCCTCAACAAGGCATTCGGCCGCGGTACCACCGATGTCGGGTTCTGCCGGATCGGCTCGGTCAAGACCAATATCGGCCACACCGTCATCGCGGCCGGCGCCGCCGGTGTCATCAAGACGGCCTTGGCGCTGAACGAGGAACGCATCCCGGGCAACGTGCATTTCCATTCGGCGAACCCGGCGCTCGCCCTCGACGGCTCGCCGTTTGTGGTCAACGCATCGCTTACCGCATGGCCGCGCAGCGATGTGCCGCGCCGGGCCGGAGTGAGCTCTTTCGGCGTTGGCGGAACCAACGCGCACGTCGTGCTGGAGGAGGCGCCGCCGCTGCAGGAGTCGGAGCCCGGCCTCGGTCCGCAGTTGCTCGTGCTTTCCGCGCGCACGCCGACCGCATTGGCGCGCGCCGCATCCGACCTCGCCGGTCACCTGCAACAGAACCCGGACGTGCACCTGGGCGATGTGGCATGGACGCTGGCCGTGGGACGCAAGGCGTTTGCGCATCGCCTCGCCGTGACGGCGGAGACCGCGACGGGCGCCGCGGCGACGCTGGGCACGGACGAGATCAACGCCACCGCCTTGCGCAGCCGGCCGGCGCGCAGCCGTGATGTCGTCTTCATGTTCCCGGGCCAGGGCGCTACGTATCCCGGCATGGGGCGTGGACTGTATGCCAGCGAGCCCGCATTCCGCGCCGCCGTGGACGAGTGCATCGATACGCTGGCGGGCGAACTCGGCTTCGACCTGCGTGAACGCCTGTTCTCCGATGACCCGCAGGCGTTGTTGCCGACGTCGATAATGCAGCCGGCGACGTTCGTAATCGAGTACGCGTTGGCACGGCTTTGGATGGATCAGGGCATCGTGCCCACGGCGATGATCGGTCATAGCGTCGGCGAGTTTGTCGCCGCGACGCTGGCCGGCGTGTTCGCGCTGCGCGATGCGCTGCGGCTGGTGGCGCGACGCGGCGCCCTGATGCAGGCGCAGCCCGCCGGCGGCATGCTTTCGGTGCGGCTTGCGCTGGACGATCTGTTGCCGCGGCTTCCCGCCGCGCTGTCGCTGGCGGCGGAAAATGCTCCCGGCAGTTGCGTGGTCGCCGGACCGCTGGAGGCGCTGTCGGTGTTCCAGGCGCAACTGGAGGCCGACGGCGTTGCGTGCCGCGCACTGCGCACATCGCACGCATTCCATTCGACGATGATGGACCCGGTGGTCGCACCGTTCCGCGCGGAAGTGGCGGCGGTGACCCGTTCGGCGCCGGCCATTGCGATCATTTCCACCGCCACCGGCCAGTGGCTGGATGAGAACTCCGCGATATCCGCGGACTACTGGGCGCGCCACCTGCGCGAGCCGGTGCGGTTCGCCGCTGCGCTGGGGCAACTGCAGGAAAAACCAGGGCAACTGCTGCTGGAGGTAGGGCCGCGCGCGACGCTGTGTGCCCTGTCGAGGCAGCATCCGGTGGTCCAGAAGCAGCAGATACCGGCCGTTGCCACGCTCTCGGACGATGCTGCCCGCGAAGCGGTGGATTTCCGAAACGCCGCAGG
>DATDBD010000030.1:0-2920 GCA_036525015.1 Lysobacter sp. | reverse complement strand
TGGTCAGCACCGGCTCCAGCACTCGCGATGCGCAGGCGGCGCAACGTTCGCAAGGTTTCCAGCAGTCCCTCGCGCCCCCAATCCAGCACGTGGTTGTTGGCCAGCACGCAGCAATCGATTCCCGCGACCACCAGGCTCGGGGCGTTGCGTGGATGCATGCGGTAATGGATGCCCTTGGGCCATGGCTGGTCGTTTCGGGTGATGCTGGTTTCCAGATTGACGATGCGCAGTTGTGGCTTGTGCGCCGCCAGTGCGTCGAGCGCGTCTCCCCACACGTAATCGAAATTCGCCGGCACCGGAATCCTGGCGCCGCGACGTCGCGCAAGTTCGAGGTAATCGCGCGCATCGCCCACGTAGGTTTCGTGCAGCACGGGATCGGAAGGATGCGGAAGGATCTGGTCGATGCCGCGCCCGAGCATGACATCGCCACACAGGAACAGGCGCACCGACGGGGTTTGGTCTTTCCCCGGCTTCGATCGGGGTTCCACCCGACCTGCAACTGCCGCCGCCCCCGCCATCGCACCCAGCACGATGCCGGTCGAGCAACGCAGAAAGCGTCTTCGGTCCTGCATGGGCCGATGCTAACTCCGCGTGCATCAGCGGCGGCTGACGAACCATGACTTTAGACATAGACCAAAATGTCTAGACAAACACGTCTACTTGTTCTAGCTTGAGTCCCACGCCTGGGACACAGGCCAACGAGGACATCCGAATGACCAGGAAGGCGACCAAGCCACCCAAGCCGACCGCCACCGAGCTCGACCTGCTACGGGTGATCTGGAAGCTCGGCCCGTCCACCGTGAAGGATGTGCACCAGGCCCGCCTGCGCGAACGTCCCGACCTCGCCTACGCCAACGTCCTGCGGCTGATGCAGGTGATGCACGGCAAGGGCCTGTTGACCCGCGACGAAAGCCAGCGCTCGCATGTCTATGCCGCAGCGCATGCACGCGACGCCTTGCAGACCAACCTGCTGCGCGACCTCATCCAGAAAGCCTTCGCCGGTTCGGGCAAGGATCTGGTGCTGGCCGCGCTGAGTGGCCACGTCACCGACAAGGAGCGCGCGGAGATCCGACGCATCCTCAAGGAGAACGGCGATGACTGAGCTGCCGATGACGGAGCTGATGCAGGCGCTGGTTCCGGTTCTGGGACGCGCCTTGCTGCACTTCCTGTGGCAGGGGACGGTCATCGGCCTGGTGGCCGCGGCCGCATTGCAATTTCTCCGCAACGCCCGGCCGCAGACGCGTTATGCCGTCGCATGCGCGGCGCTGCTGGCCTGCCTGTTGGCGCCGGCGATGTACATCGTCGCGCAGGTCGGGGCCACGCCCGATGTCGCCGTCCCCACATCGATGGCGGCGCCGGCCGTGTTTACAGCGCTTGCCACGCAGCCGGCCCCCGCGCTCGATGCCTGGTCCATCGGACTGGATGCCGGCCTGCCCCTGATCGTCGCACTGTGGGCCGCAGGCGCCTGCGTGCCGTCGCTGCGCATGGCCATGGGCGTGGTCTGGCTGGGCCGACTGCGCGCCACGCCACAGGGCCCGGCCCATGCCGCGTGGCAGGCACGACTGGACGCCCGGTGCGCAGTGCTGGGTGTGCATCGCCCGGTCGCCCTGCGCCTGGTCGACTCGATCGATTCGCCGGCTTCGGCCGGATGGTGGCGGCCGGTGGTGCTGCTGCCCACCGCGTTGATCGCCCGCATGCCCCATGAACTGATCGAGGCTCTGCTGGCGCACGAACTCGCCCACATCCGCCGCCACGACTACCTGGTCAACCTGATGCAGGGCGTGGTGGAGGCGCTGCTGTTCTATCACCCGGTGACGTGGTGGCTGTCGCGCCAGATCCGCAACGAACGCGAACACATCGCCGACGGGCTGGCAGCGGAGGCAACCGGCGAACCGCGCCGCCTCGCGTTCGCCCTGTCCGAACTTTCCGAACTGCTGTCCCAACCGCATCTGTCCAACGCGCATCACACGTCATTCCATCTTGCGCAAGCCGCCCACGGAGGCCACCTCATGTCCCGCATCGAAAAACTCGTTCGTCCGGATCGCAAGTCCAACGGCGGCCGACTCGCCTTCCCTGTGCTTGGCCTCGCCGCCGCATGCCTGGCCTTCTATGCCCATGCCCAGGTCACCAAGCCGGCTTTGAGCACGCCCGCTGTGAGCACGCCCGCTGTGAGCACGCCCGCCGTGGCCACGCCCGCCGTGGCCGCGCCCGCGACGGTGAAGCCAGCCGCCGCGCAGTACTCGCAAGCCGTAGCGAAAGCCGGATCGGGAAACATGATCCGCCTGCGCGACGACGCGCCGCAGGACGCCTATGCCCTGATCCGCAAGGGTCAGCACGGTTTCACGATGTCCGGCTCCTCGGACGATATCGACGAGATCAGGGCCGCCCAACACAGCCTGTCGGAGGACTTCATCTGGTTCCGCCGCGCCGACAAGGCCTACGTCATCGTCGATCCGGCCATAGTCGCCCGCGCCCAGGCGGCCTGGCGCGACAGCGACAAGCTCGGCGCCAGCATGGAGGCGCTCGGTCAGCAGATGGAAACGCACGGCGACAAGATGGAAGCGATAGGCGAGAAGATGGAGCGGTTGTCCGTGCCGCATGGACAAAGCGCCGCCATGCAGGCCGCGTCGCAGCGCATGGAAGCTTTTGGCAAGCAGCAAGCCGCACTCGGCGCGAAGCAGGCGGCGCTGGCAGCGTCGATGGCCAACGGCGATGAAGCGCAACAACGCTCGCTGGACCAGCAGATGGATGCACTGTCCAGGCAACAGGACGCATTGGCGCGGCAGATGGACGAGCAGGCCAGGGTGTTGGATGCCGAGTCCGATCGCATGGAAGCACAGATGAAGCCCATGGAAGGCCTGAGCCGGCAGATGGAAGAAGCGAGCAAGCCGATGGACGCCCTGGGCAAGCAGATGGACGC
>DATDBD010000029.1:0-2377 GCA_036525015.1 Lysobacter sp. | reverse complement strand
CACCGTCGTGTCCGGCGCCGGAAGCGCCTTGCGGTCGACCTTGCCGTTGGGAGACAGCGGGATGGCATCCATCACGATGAAATGCGACGGCACCATGTACTCCGGCAAACCGGATTTCAGGTGCTCGGCCAACGCGGCCGGATCCAGGGCCGCCGCCGTGCGGGTCGATACGTAGGCGACCAGGCGCATGTCGCCGGGCCGATCCTGGCGTGCGATCACCACCGCCTGCGCCACGCCCGGGTGCGTCTCCAGTCGTGTATCGATCTCGCCAAGCTCGATGCGGAAGCCGCGCAGCTTGACCTGGAAATCGTTGCGGCCGAGGTATTCGAGGCTGCCGTCATGGCGCCACCGGCCCAGATCGCCGGTCTTGTACATGCGTGCGCCGACCTCGCGCGCGAACGGATCGGACAGGAAACGCTCGGCCGTCAGCTCGGGCCGGTTGTGGTAGCCGCGCCCGACCTGGATGCCGCCGATGAACAGCTCGCCGGCCACGCCCATCGGCACCGGCTGCCCGAATGCGTCGAGCACGTACATCCGGGTGTTCGCGATCGGCCGTCCGATCGGCACGCCGGCGCCGTCGCCGCCGGCCACGCACGCCCAGGCAGTGACGTCGACCGCCGCCTCGGTGGGGCCGTAGAGGTTGTGCAACTCCACCGCGGGGAGGCGCTCGTGGAAGCGCGCCGCCAGCGATGCCGGCAACGCCTCGCCGCTGCACATCACGTGGCGCAGCTTTCCTGCTTCGCTGCGCTGCGCCGACTCCAGGAACACGTGCAGCATCGACGGCACGAAGTGCATCGTGGTGATGCCTTCGCGCTGGATGATGTCGGCCAGGTAGGCCGGGTCCTTGTGCCCCTCCGGCCTGGCCATGACCAGGCGGGCGCCGGTCATCAACGGCCAGAAGAATTCCCAGACCGACACGTCGAAGCTGAAAGGCGTCTTCTGCAAGACCGCATCGTCGGCGCCGAGCCGGTAGGCGTCCTGCATCCACAGCAGGCGATTGACGATGCCGCGATGCTCGTTCATCGCGCCTTTCGGCTGGCCGGTCGAGCCGGACGTGTAGATGATGTAGGCCAGGTGGCTGGAGTCCAGGCCGGCGCGCTCCAGGTTGCCGCCCTCCTCGCTCGCCCACGGTGGCGATGCGGCATCGAGCAGCAGGACCGATCGCGGGGCATCGCCGAGCAGTTCTTGCAGGTGCGACTGGGTCAGCACCACGCTGGGCGCGCTGTCGCGCAACATGTACGCCAGCCGATCGGCCGGATACGTGGGATCGAGCGGAACATAGGCGGCACCAGCCTTCAGCACGGCCAGCAACGCGACCACCATCCCGGCACCGCGTTCGGCGCAGATCGCCACCCGCTGGTCGGGTCCGGCGCCGAGCGTGCGCAGGTGCCGGGCCAGCCGGTTGGCGCGTGCGTTCAGTTCCGCATACGACAGGTTGCGTCCGTCGCTGACAACGGCCGCTGCGTGCGGCGTGCGCTCCACCTGCGCCTCGATCAACTCGTGCAGGCAGCGGTCATGCGGGTAGTCGATCTCGGTGTCGTTCCACTTTTCCAGCACCTGCCAACGCTCGGTTTCGGACAGCAGCGCCAGCCGCCCGAACGCCTGTTCGGGCTCGGCCACCATCGCTTCGAGCATCGTCCGCCAGTAGCCCAGCCAGCGCCGGATCGTACTGCCGTCGAACAATGCCGTGTTGTACTGGCATTCCAGGCGCAGACCGCCCTCGACCTGCACCGCGTTGACGAACAACTCGAAGTTCTCGTGGCTGCGCGGATTGGTATCGAAGTCCAGTTCCAGTCCCTGCAATGCATGACGCTGCTGCTCCAGCGCCTGGTCGATGTTGAACATCACGCTGATCAGCGGCAGGCGCGATGGATCGCGGCCAACCTTCAACTTCCGCAGCAAGGTCCCAAGGGTGTAACGCTGGTGTTCGATCGCGTCCAGCAGCGTCGACTGCGCCTGTTCCAGTGCGTACGTGACGGGCTTGCTCATGTCCATTTCGAACAGCAGCGGAAGCGAGTTCACGCAGTGGCCGACCAGGTGGTCGTGTCCGTCGAGCGCCTGGCCGGCCGCAGGAATGCCCACCACCACCTCTGACTGTCCGCTCAACCGCGACAGCAGACCGGAGAAGCTGGCCAGCAGTGTCGCGAACAGGCTGAAGCCGCGCTTGGCGCCGAGCGCGCGCAGCGCATCGACCAGGGCCCGATCAAGCTGGTAGTCCTCGCGAGAGGACGCGAAGCTGCGGCGCGCCGGCCGTGGACGGTCGCTCGGCAGTTCGAGCACCGGAACTTCGCCGCTGAAGCGCGACAGCCAGTAGCGCTCGTCCTCGGCCAGCACCGGGTGCGGATCCGTGCTCTGTGCGAGCGCGTAGTCCGCGAAA
>DATDBD010000028.1:0-3773 GCA_036525015.1 Lysobacter sp. | reverse complement strand
GACAAGCCGAGCGAGTCGGCGGGCGGGACCATCGCGTTCGAAGTCGAGGACCTCGACAAGCTGATGAGTGACCTGAAGGAAAAGGGCGTGACCTTCCGCGGCGATGTCATCCACAGCCCCGTGTGCCGGATGGCGGTGTGCCTGGATTCGGAGGGCAACTCGCTGCTGTTGCACCAGCTCAAGCCCAAGTAAGCCTGCCGCTCATTGCGGATTGAACTTGCCGCAGCCTTCATAGGTCCGGTCGCCGACCGTGAGCGTGGCGGCGGCCTCGAACGCCTGCCCGCTCATCGAGCCCTGGCAGGCCCGGCGCTCGAACTTCAGCACGATGGCGGTACCGTCGGTGGACTTGCCGGTCCAGCCATCGGCCTGTCCGCTGACAGGAGAGATGTCGAACTTGCGTTCGCCGTAGTCGATTTCGGCATGCAGGCTGGGGGAGGCGCCGGCAGTGACCTGCGCCATCCAGCCCGGCTCGTTGCCGGTGGCGCGAAAGCCGATGTCCTTCGACACCGCGCTGGACGGCGTGGCGGTCGGCGGGGAGGTCGGCGGGGAGGTCGATGCCGCGCCGGCGGTATCGGATGGCGTGGCGGCCGGAGAGGGCGGAAGTTCCGTGCCGGGTTTGCAGGCTGCCAGTGCAACACAGAAAACGACGGCGGCTGTGGTGCCGATGCGCAGGGTCATTGACGGCTTGCGGTGCGGACGAGGGCGGCAGAATCCCCACGATCGTGTTGCACCGGCGTGAAGAGCCGGCGCGGCCAGGCGGCACCAAAAAAAACGCGCGGGATGCGGCCACCGCTGCGGCCGCATCCCGTGCCGGCTCAAGGCAGCCGCGTGTTCTGGTCGGCGACGCCGAGCCAGCCGTTGCCGTCGTGTGTGTAGGTGACACCGACACGCGCGTTCTGGCGGAACCCGATCGACGGGATCTCGTAGACGGTGTCGTACAGGATGTAGGCGGTCTTGCACCCTTCGACGTTGCGGTAGAGCTCGGTCCAGCTCCAGATCGCCTCGCGGTCCTGGAAGTGCGAGGCCAGCGTCAGCATGATCGAGTCGATGCCGTACCGCACCGCGCCGCTGGCGAAAATGGTCACCGCGTTGTCGGCGTGGATGGCGCGGAAGGTGTCGGCGTCGTAGTCACGGAACGACTCCATGTCGATCCGCTGGGCGACTTCGAACTGCTGCTCGCAGCCGGCGGCAGTCGAGTCCGGCTGGTCCGCGAATGCGGCCGCGGGAAGGGTCAGGGCAAGCAGCAGGGCCATGGGGCGTAGCGCGCGTTTCGTCTTCATCGCTGTTTCCTGTGGTGGGTGGGACTGCGAGTGACGATAGAGCGTGGATTGGCCTGCCCAGGAGCCACTTGCACGAGCAATCAATGGAGCCATCTGGGCCTTGTCCGTGGCGGGTGCACCCGGGTGATTCGGTGGATGCACGCGAGTACGCTGCGTCCGGAAGCGGTGCTCGCACTGTCCGACCCGCACCGCATCGGGCGTTGAACGGCTTGTGCCATTCGGCCTTAGCGCGGAGACGACCATGTCCCTTACACGGCGTGAATTCTTGGCCGTGCCTGCCGCTTTGGCGGCGAGCACGCTGGTTCCTGGCGGCCTGCTGGCGGCGGTGATTTCGCAAACCCCGGCCATGCCCGATCTTTCCGACTGGAGCCGGGTACGCGCCCAGTTCGTGTTGGATCCGGCGTACCTGCACTTCGCCAGCTTCTTCATTGCCAGCCACCCGGCGCCGGTGCGCGAGGCGATCGAGGGTTACCGCCGCGCCATCGATGGCAATCCTTTCCTGGTGGTCGAGCAGGCGATGTTCGAGGACGAGGCGCACAACGTGCCGCTCAAGGTCTGCACGCAAATCGCCGATTACCTGGGCGGACGCGCGCAGGACGTGTGCCTGACCCGCAGCACCACCGAATCACTCGCTCTGGTGTATCAGGGATTGCCGCTGCGCCCGGGCGACGAGGTGCTGTGCACCACCCACGATCACTACTCGCACCACGAGTCGATCCGCCTGGCCACGGAGCGCGCCGGCGCGACGATGCGCAAGGTGCCGCTGTTCGAGGATGCGGCCCAGGCGACCACGGACAGCATCATCGCGCGTTTGCGCCAGTCGATAACTCCCAAGACCCGCGTGATCGGGTTGACGTGGGTGCATTCGAGTACCGGCATCCGCCTGCCGATCCGCGAGATCACCGCCGCATTGCGCGAATCGGGCGAGCCGCCGCTGGTGGTGCTTGACGGCGTGCACGGCCTGGGCTCGGTGGATGAAACCGTCGCCACCATGGGCGTCGATTTCTTCTGCGCGGGCACGCACAAATGGATGCTGGGGCCGCGCGGTACGGCCCTGATATGGGCCAACGCACAGCGCTGGGCGATGTTGCGGCCGACCATCCCCAATTTCAGCGACATGGAGAGCTACGAGGCCTGGATGCAGGACCGGGCCCCGGCCACGCCCACCAGCGCAGCGCGGATGACCCCCGGCGGGTTCCACGCCTTCGAGCATCAGTGGGGCGCGGCCGCCGCGTTCGGCATGCACAAGCAGATGGGCCGGCCACGCGTGGCCGCGCGCATACGCAGCCTCAACGACCAGCTCAAGCAGGGCCTGGCGGAGAATCGCAAGGTACGCGTGCACACGCCGCGTTCGGGCGACTTGTCGGCCGGGCTGGTTGCGTTCGAGGTGGAGGGGCTCAAGCCCGAGGAAGTGGTCAAGCAGTTGCTGGCGCGCAACATCATCGCCAGCACCAGCCCGTACGCGATCACTTACGCGCGGCTGGCGCCGAGCCTGGTCAATACGCCGGAAGAGGTCGACAAGGCCGTGCGGGCCGTGCGCGAGATATCGGGCTGAGGGCTCGCAGTCGCGATTTGCCCGCGTTTGGGCCCGTCATCCCAGCGAAGGACCCCGTCATCCCAGCGAAAGCTGGGATCCACTTTGACGTTGCTCGTGCATGATCAGAGCAACAGTAGAAGCAAAACGGATCCCAGCGTTCGCCGGGATGACGAATCAAAGGCCGGCTGTTTCGCGACGCCAATGGTCGTGGGCCTTAGAATGCCTGTCCCCACTGTGTTTGAAGCCGCGATGCCCACTTCTCCCGCCTGTCCGCAATGCACCCTCCAGAACACCTATGTCGACGGGGGGAATCACGTCTGCGCGGATTGCGGCTACGAGTGGGCCGCGTCCGCAACCGCTGACGCCGCGTCCGGCGTCGTGGTGCGCGACAGCAACGGCAACGTGCTGGCCGAGGGCGACACCGTGGTGGTGATCAAGGACCTGAAGGTGAAGGGTTCCTCGATCCCGCTCAAGCAGGGCACGGTGATCAAGAACATCCGCCTGGTCGAGGACGATGCCGAACACATCGAAGGCAACTCGGACAAGATCAAGGGCCTGGTGCTGAAGACCTGCTTCCTGCGCAAGGCGTAGGCAATCGATGATCACCGCAAAAACCCAGCGAGCCGTCACGACGCGGTAACGGCGGGGTTCCAAAAGTAGGCCTCCCAATACGCCCATACGGGAGTCCGAGATGACCCAGTACCGCATCGCCCTGATCGTCGGCAGCCTGCGCCGCGAGTCGTTCAACAAAAAGCTGGCCGAGGGTCTGATCCGGCTTGCGCCCCGGGACTTCAGCTTCCATCACTGCGAGATCGGCGACCTGCCGCTGTACAACCAGGACGACGACAGCCATCAGGCCGCTCCGGTGAAACGGCTCAAGCAGGAAGTCACCGAGTCGCAGGGCGTCCTGTTCGTCACGCCCGAATACAACCGGTCGGTACCCGGCGTGCTGAAGA
>DATDBD010000027.1:0-31074 GCA_036525015.1 Lysobacter sp. | reverse complement strand
CGCCGCGGGCGGATAGAAACCGGGACGCACCACGATCGCGCATGAGGCTTCCGCCCATTGCGCGGACGCAGGCGGCAGCGGCTGGCGCGCCATCGGCACGGCCAGCGGCATCGCCCTCAGGCGCTGCAGGTAGGCGGCTTCGTCGAGGCCGGCATCATTAAGCATGCCGCTGTCCCACAGCGAGTGCAGGTTGCTGCCCTTGCCGTTGAAATTGATCTGGCGATCGTTGCCACCCTTGTCGTGGCCATAGCCGGCGTGCAGCGGCTGGTGCACGTCGCCGATGAAGTGCACGACGAACTTCAGCGCCTGCAGGCGTGTCGCCTTGGGTTGCGTGCGGTCGGCCAGGATCGCGGCCTGGGCATGGATCGCCTCGACCACGCAATCACCGCCATTGGGGCAGTGCTTGGCCTGGACGTAGCGGCAGCCGTCCTCGGCGATGTTGACGTAATGCCACTTGGACGTGCGCTTGCCGAGGTCGGGGTCGTTGTCGCGCAACCCGTCGGCCCAGTTGGCGACGCCGGCCAGCGTGGGCTCGGTTTCGCCGGCCAGCAGTTCGGCGATGGCGGCACGAGTGTTCGGCGTCAGCTCATCCCACGCCAGGTCGGCGACCAGGCGGTGGCCGAGGCGGCCCCAGGCGGACGCGCTGCCGGGGATCAGGCTGAGGACAAGGAGCAGGGCAATGAGCGGACGGGTCATGGCGCGCACTGTAAACGACACGACCCGCCGCCTGTATTGCAGCGTCTGTGCAGATCAGAACTTCATGACGTAGGCGGCGCCGTAGACGATCGGATCGATGTGCACGGTACCCAGACCGGCGCCATCAAGCGACGCATCGCTGTCGATGTCGATCCAGCGCGCGTCGATGCGGATCGCGCTGCGCTGGCCCACGGAGAAGTCGACGCCGGCATGCGCCGCCAGGCCCCAGGAATCGTCCAGCTTCAGATCGGCACCGGCCAGCGCGCCGCGGGTGTCCTCGCTGAAGAAGGTGGTGTAGTTGACGCCGGCGCCCACGAACGGAGAGACCTTGCCTGCGGCATTGAAGTGGTATTGCAGCGACACCGTGGGCGGCAACTGCTTCGTGCTGCCTACCGTGCCCAGGCCGGCGAGGGCGATGTCGTGCTCGAACGGCCATGCGGCCAGCACTTCCAGGCCCAGGCCGTCGCGCAGGAAGTATTCGAAGGTGATGGTCGGCTTGATGTCGTCGTCGACATTCACGGCCAGCGTGCCGTCGGCAAGGTGGCCGTTACCAGACTTCGGGTCGACCACGTGGGCCCCGAGGCCCAGGGTCCAGTCGCCGGCGGACTGGGCGAAGGCGGGCAGGGTCGCGGCACCCAGGGCCAGGGCGGTGGCGCAGGTCAGAAGGGTCTTGTGCATGGAGCAGCCTCGGTGGGGGAGAGCTGCAGTGTCCGCAGGCGACCGCGGGCGCGCTTGATCATGATCAAGGCGTGAGCGCGGTGAACCGGCCCCGAAGGTCTGCCCGGCCGGGCCTGTTAGAATGGGGGTTCCCGTCCATCCGCTGCGCCAGGGCGCGGCCGCAGGAGTTTTTCAGCTATGACCATCAAGGTAGGTATCAACGGCTTCGGCCGCATCGGGCGCAACGTGCTGCGCTCGGCCGTGCAGAACTTCGCTGGCGAGATCGAGATTGTCGCCATCAACGACCTGCTGGAGCCGGACTACCTGGCCTACATGCTGAGCTACGACTCCGTGCACGGCCGCTTCAAGGGCGACGTGAAGGTCGAGGGCAACACCCTGATCATCAACGGCAAGAAGATCCGCCTGACCCAGGAGCGCGATCCGGCCAACCTGAAGTGGGGCGAAGTCGGCGCCGACGTCGTCATCGAATCGACCGGCCTGTTCCTCGACAAGACCACCGCGCAGAAGCACCTCGATGCCGGCGCGAAGAAGGTCGTGCTGTCGGCCCCGTCGAAGGACGACACGCCGATGTTCGTCTACGGCGTGAACCACACCAAGTACAACGGCGAGGCGATCGTCTCCAACGCTTCGTGCACGACCAACTGCCTGGCGCCGATCGCCAAGGTCATCAACGACAAGTGGGGCATCAAGCGTGGCCTGATGACCACCGTGCACGCCGCCACCGCGACGCAGAAGACCGTCGACGGCCCGTCCAACAAGGACTGGCGCGGCGGCCGCGGTATCCTCGAGAACATCATTCCGTCCTCGACCGGTGCGGCCAAGGCCGTCGGCGTGGTCATCCCGGAGCTCAACAAGAAGCTCACCGGCATGGCTTTCCGCGTGCCGACCTCGGATGTGTCGGTCGTCGACCTGACCGTCGAGCTCGACAAGCCGGCCACCTACGCCGAGATCTGCGCCGAAATGAAAGCTCAGTCGGAAGGCGCGCTGAAGGGCATCCTGGGCTACACCGAGGACAAGGTCGTGGCGACCGACTTCCGCGGCGATGCGCGCACCTCGATCTTCGATGCCGAAGCCGGCATCGCGCTGGACAGCACCTTCGTCAAGCTGGTCAGCTGGTACGACAACGAGTGGGGCTACTCCAACAAGTGCCTCGAGATGGTCAAGGTCGTTGCCGGCAAGTAAGCGCAACGGTCCCAGACTGGACATCCCAAGGCCGGCATTGCCGGCCTTGGTTTTTTACGGCCCAGGCCACATCCAATAGCCGTCATGAGCGATACCCCCGAACTCACCGAGCAGGACCTGGCGATGCTGGTCGACCGGTTCTATGAACAGGTCCGCGTCCATCCCGAACTGGGTCCGGTCTTCAACGCCGCCATCGACGACTGGCCCGAGCACAAGCGCATGCTGACCGCGTTCTGGTCGTCCGTGGCGCTGGGGACCAAGTCTTATCGCGGCAATCCGATGGCCGCCCACCGTCCGCATCCGATCCGTGCCGAGCACTTCGAGCAGTGGTTGTCGTTGTGGCAGCGCACCGCAAGCGAAGTGCTGGCGCCCGAGCACGCGGCGAAGGTGATGGAATATGCGACCAGGATTGGTCAAAGCCTGCGCTACGGGCTGGGGCTGCTCGATCGTGAAGGGTCGCGTCCGCTTGGGTTGCCGATCGCCAGCGCGCGCTGAGGCGCGCTGCCAGTCATCCGTTCCTTCCATGCCATGCCCGCGAAGGCGGGGGGCAGCGCATTGACGGCGGCATGGGGGCATCGCGAGCCGTGATCACATCACGTGATCACATCACCCGAAGCTGTGCATCTGCGGCCACACGTCAGCCCAGCGCACGCGCAGATTCCGGCAGATGAAGATCTCCGGGTGATCGCGCGTCTCCTCGTTCAGCACGCCGAAGCGGTTGCTTACGCGTCCGATCGGCACGCACTCGCCCGGCGTGTCGGCAATGCCTTCGCGCGTATCGCCTAATACGATCACGGTACGCGGAGGCGTGGAGCCATAGCCGCGATACCAGTACGAGTTGATCGGGCTGATCGCAGGGGGAAGGCCGTACTGTGGGCCGTACAGGTTGATCGCGCCGGCTTCGCCGTAGTTGTTGGCGAAGATCGCGGTGTGCATGCGCTCTTCCGCCGGTAGCGACCGGTAGATGCGCGCGACCTCCGCGGTCAGATCCTGCCAGCCGATCTGTTCGGCGAAGTTGTCGTGGACGGCGCGGCTGATGCGCCATCCGGTCGAGTTCACCGGGGCCAGTTGCAAGCCGAGCACGCCACTGCCCACCGCCATCAGGACGATCCATGTCGCCAGTACGCCTGCGACGAGCCGGCGCATCCCCTTGCCAAACGGTTGGCGCGACCGCAGCCACCGTTCCGCCGCGACGCAGCCCGCGGCGGCCAGCATCGGATAAGCCGGCGCCATGTAGTAGGCGCGTGCCTGTGCCACCGCGAACAGCAGCAGCGGCACGGCGTACATCCAGACCAGCACGCGATAGCGCCGCGCGGCGCCGGAGAACGCCAGCCAGCCCAGTCCGAGCAACCAAATCGGCAACGCCAACGGGCCGGCGTTTGCGTAGAGCTGGCCAAGCAGGAAGTCGTCGGTGCGCCCGATGCGCATGTCGCGAGCGTGTATCGCCTCCAGGAAATCCAGCGACACGAACTCGTGCCGCCACTGCCACAGCGCGTTGGGCAGGAACAACAGCAGCGACACCGCGACGCCGGCCCACAACCAGCGGCTGGTCAGGTGTGCCCGCAGCGGCGTGGCCAGCGTTCCCACGACGATACCGGCCACGCAGAACACCATCGTGTACTTGGTCAGCATGCCGGCGCCGATGGCCGCGCCGATCGCCAGCCACCACCGCGCATCGCCACTGTTGACCAGTCGCAGCAGCAGCCAGGCCAGCAGCACCCACCACAGGTAGTCGATGCTGACGTACTGCATCACGCCGCCGGCGATCATCGCGAAGGGCATCAGTGCCGCGATCAGTGCGGCAACGATCTGCGCGCCGCGGCGGCCGCCGAGTTCGCGCGCGATCAGTGCGGCGAGCACCACGCTCAGGCTCTGCGCCAGCGCGGCGAAGAGGCGGAAGCCGGACAGCGAGTCGCCGAACAGCTCCAGTGAAATCCGTGCCAGCGAAGGCGTCAGCGGAGGATAGGCGACGTAGCCCCACGCCAGCCGGCGGGCATCGTCGAGCAGGGCCAGTTCGTCCCGATGGAAGCCGTAGCGGGTATTGGTGAAAAGCCGAAGCAGCCACAGTCCGGATGCGATGGCGATCGGCCAGGCCAGGTGGCGGCGCGGCAATGCAGCGAAGGGGGTCTGCATGCGAGGGTTCCCGGCGCCGTTGCGGTTTAGTTGCGGGTATTTAAGGATGCAACGGGGTCGGCGTGCAATCCGACGACCCGGCGGCATGCGGCGCTGCGCGGTCTCTCAGGCGACGAAGGCAGGTACCGCCGTTGGCTGGCCATCCCGATCCAGCGCGACCATCGTGAAACGTCCGCGGGTGGCGAGCTGGCCATCGCCCGACAGCAGGTCCTCCCGGTGCATCTCCACCTCGACCTGCAGAGAGGAACGCCCGGTGCCGACCACGCGCGCGACCAGCTCGACCAGTGCGCCCTTGGGCACGGCGACGTGGAAATCGATCTGTTCCGAGCGCGCCGTCACCACGGTGCAGCGAGCGTAGCGCGAGGCGGCAATGAAGGCGGCCTTGTCCATCCACGCCAGCGCCTGGCCGCCGAACAGCGTACCGAGGTGGTTGGTGTGGTCGGGGAAGACTATTTCGCTCATGCGGGCTTCGGTGGGGGGAGGCGATGGCGCTTGCGAGCCACTGGCTCGCGCATCGCCGAACGCCGCCGCGCTATGCGCGGTGGCCGGGGATTGGAGCGAGGGAGCGCTTTCAGAACGCGGCATCGAACGCGACCTCGCCCTGCACGCCTACCTGGTAGGCCGAGACGCGCCGCTCGAAGAAGTTGGTCACTTCCTGCACGTCCTGCAGGTCCATGAAGGCGAACGGATTGGTCGCGCCGAAATGTCGCGGCATGCCGAGCTGGGCCAGGCGCTGGTCGGCGCAGTACTGCAGGTACTGGCGCATGTCCTTGGGCGACAGACCCGCGACCCCACCCGACAGCACGTCCTGGGCGAACTGCATCTCGCACTCGACCGCTTCCTCCAGCATCAGCACGACCTGCCGGGCCAGTTCGTCGTCGAACAGTTCCGGCTCCTCGCTGCGCGCGGTCCTGATCACCTCGAACGCGAACGCCATGTGGCAGCTCTCGTCGCGGAACACCCAGTTGGTGCCGGAGGCCAGGCCGTGCAGCAGGCCGCGCGAGCGCAAGTAGTAGACGTAGGCGAATGCGGCGAAGAAGAACAGCCCTTCGATGCAGCAGGCGAAGCAGATCAGGTTGAGCAGGAACTGCCTGCGCTGCGCCGTCGTCTCGACGCGCCGCACATCCTGGATCGAGTCGATCCACTTGAAGCAGAACTCGGCCTTGGCACGGATCGACGGAATGTTCTCCACCGCGTCGAACGCCTTGGCACGTGCAACCGGATCGGGCAGGTAGGTGTCGAGCAGGGTCAGGTAGAACTGCACATGCAGCGCTTCCTCGTACAGCTGGCGCGACAGGTACATGCGCGCTTCGGGCGCGTTGATGTGCTGGTATAGGTTCAACACCAGGTTGTTGGCGACGATGCTGTCGCCGGTGGCGAAGAACGCGACCAGCCGCTCGATCAAGTGACGCTCGGCGGGGCCGAGCTTGTGCTTGAGGTCGTTGACGTCGAGCGAGAAATCGACCTCCTCGACGGTCCAGGTGTTGCGGATCGCGTCGCGGTACATCTCATAGAACTGCGGGTAGCGCATCGGCCGCAGGGTGAGGTCGAAGCCGGGGTCGAGCAGGCGTGAAGGCAGTTGTGCGGACATGTCGAATCTCTGGGTGATCCTGTCCCTTCAGCGGGCGGGCGGCGGCTCCTGGGGGAGGGAGAGTGCCGCCGGCGTCCGCCAGCTGAAGGGAAGGAAGGGTGGTCGAACCGAAGCCGGGCGCCATCCTTGGCTTTTCGCATGGTGCGAAGAAGCTTTTACTGACAGGCCTCGCACGCCTCCGGATTCTCCAGCGAGCAAGCCACCGCCTCACCCGGAGTGACCTCCGGTTTCGGCGGCGGCGCCACGCCGCTGCTGACCGTGGTCTTGGCGATCTTCGTGGCTGGCCGCGAGCGCAGGTAATAGGTGGTCTTCAGTCCCTTCTTCCACGCGTACATGTACATCGACGACAGCTGCCCGATGTTCGGACTCTCGATGAAGAGGTTCAGCGACTGGCTCTGGTCGATGAAGGCGCCGCGCTCGGCCGCCATGTCGATCAGCGAGCGCATCGGCAGTTCCCACGCCGTGCGATAGATCTCGCGCAATGAGGCGGGAATCTGCTCGATGCCCTGGATCGAACCTTCAGCCATCTTGATGCGATCGCGCAGTTCCGGCGTCCACAGGCCGAGCGCCTTGAGTTCCTCGGCCAGGTAGCGGTTGACCACCAGAAAGTCGCCCGACAACGTCTCGCGCTTGAACAGGTTCGACACCTGCGGCTCGATGCACTCGTAGCAGCCGGCAATCGAGGCGATGGTCGCGGTCGGCGCGATCGCAATCAGCAGCGAGTTGCGCAGGCCGTTCTCGGCGATGCGCGCGCGCAGGCCGTCCCAGCGTTCCGGTTCGCCCGGCGCGACGCCCCAGGCCTCGAACTGCAACTCGCCCTGGGCGGCACGCGTGTCCTCGAAGCCGGGATGGCGACCGCGCTCCATTGCCAGCTCATTCGACGCCGACAGCGCATGGAAGTAGATGGCTTCGGCGATCCGACGCGACATCGCCCGCGCGGCCTCCGAGTCGAACGGCAGACGCAGCTTGAAGAACACGTCCTGCAGGCCCATCACGCCCAGCCCGACCGGCCGCCATTTGAGGTTGGCGCGGCGCGCGGTTTCGATCGGGTAGTAGTTGAGGTCGATCACGCGATCGAGCTGGCGCACCGCCAGCCGCACGGTCTCGGCCAGCTTGTCGAAGTCGAAGCGTCCGGCCTCGCCATGGACAGGACCCTCCTCGAAGAGCTCAACGTGGTGGGACAGGTTGATCGAGCCCAGGTTGCATACCGCCGTCTCGTCCTGCGAGGTGACCTCCAGGATCTCCGTGCATAGGTTCGACAGGTGCACGACGTTGCCCTCGCGCAGCGTCTGGTTGCACGCGCGGTTGGACTTGTCCTTGAAGTTCATCCAGCCGTTGCCGGTCTGCGCCAGCGTGCGCATCATTCGCGCGTACAGCTCGCGCGCCTTGACCTGACGCGCCGCCAGGCCGGCGGCTTCGGCGGCGCGGTAGGCGCGATCGAACGCCTCGCCCCACAGATCGGTCAGCTGCGGCACCTTGTACGGATCGAACAGCGACCACTCGCCGTCGGCCTCGACGCGGCGCATGAACTCGTCCGGAATCCAGTTTGCGAGGTTGAGGTTGTGGGTACGGCGTGCCTCGTCGCCGGTGTTGTCGCGCAGTTCCATGAACTCTTCGATGTCGGCGTGCCACGGCTCCAGGTAGACGCAGGCCGCGCCCTTGCGCTTGCCGCCCTGGTTGACCGCGGCAACCGAGGCGTCCAGCGTCTTGAGCCACGGCACGATGCCGTTGGACAGGCCGTTGGTGGAGCGGATCAGCGAGCCGCGCGAGCGGATGCGCGTGTACGACAGGCCGATGCCGCCGCTGAACTTGCTCAGCTTGGCCACGTCCATGTAGCGCTTGTAGATGCTTTCCAGCGAGTCCTCGGGCGAGTCGAGCAGGAAGCAGCTCGACAGTTGCTCGTGGGTGGTGCCGGAGTTGAAGAGAGTCGGCGAGGACGGGATGTAGTCCAGCTGCGCCATGCGCCGATACAGCGCCAGCGCGTCGCTCACGTCCTCGCTGAGCGCGGAGGCGATGCGCAGGAAGAATTGCTGCGGCGTCTCGATTACCGTGCGTGCGGTGGGATGGCGCAGCAGGTAGCGGTCGTACAGGGTGCGCAGTCCGAAGTAATCGAAGCGTGCGTTGAGCGAATGGTCGATTGCGTCGTTGAGCTTGCGCGCATTGGCCTGCACGAACGAGAGCAGGCGGTCGTTGATCAGGCCCAGCTCGTGGCCGCGCTGCACCGACTGCGAGAACGCATGGATCTCGATGCCGGCGACTTCCTTCTCGATCACGCCGGCCAGCAGGCGTGCGGCGAGGCGGCCGTACTCGGGCTCCTCGGCGGTCAGCAGCGCCGCGGTGCGGATCGACAGCTCGTCCAGTTCGCGCGTGGTCGCGCCGTCGTAAAGGCCGGAAATGGTGCGCGTGGCCACGCGCATCGGATCGACGGAGAACAACCCTTCGCAGTTGCGCATCACCGCGCGCACGATCTTGTTGAGGTCCACCGGCTCGCGACGGCCGCTGCGCTTGGTCACCGTCATGGTGAGGTTGGCGGCGGGAGGCGTCAGGGCGAAGCCCGGGCTGGCGTTGGCAGCGGGCGGGCTCAGCGGGGCGTGGGCCGACGAGGCCTGGGCCGGGGAAGAGGCCGCAGCAAGAGGCGCTTGGGTAATGACGGACATGGTGGGCTCCGGTGCATGGGCGCACGGCTCGTCGTCCTTCCCTCGAAGGGCGACGCACGGGAGCAAGGACGTACCTTCGGCATCTGCAATTGCCGACGGCACGGCCACGCCCCCGCGGGCGCGGAGTCCGGAGATTGGGATCAAGGCGTCGCGCAGCCCGAGACGGGCCATGACGGTCGTTCCGTCACCTCGCGACACCGACCGTCTTCCCTCCGAAGACTCGCTGGCCGGTCACCGCGCGATGTGCAACGCGCGGTTGTCGGCAGGTCTTCGGACTCGGGACATGACGCGAGTGCGCGTCGCCTACCGGCGGTCGCTTCCCAGGCGCGTGCGCGCCCAGTGCCATGACCACCTTCGTTTCCCATACCGCTGCGGGGCAGCGCTGGATTCTCACCAGCTTCCCGTTTTAAGCCGACCGCGAGGTCGGCACCGACGGACACAACATAGTGGGGGTCATCGGATCCGTCAACGCAAAATGTTGTGAAGGACCCGTAAAGTCCGGCGTGATGCGGATTTGCCGCGGACGCTCGCGAACGGGACAATACGCGCCTTCGCCGCGGCCCTTCGCGCCGCGCAGCGCTCCCCCTCTCATCGCCAGACGGAACCGCCCATGTCCATCCTTCGCATGTCCGACCTCGACCTCGCCGGCAAGCGCGTGCTGATCCGCGAAGATCTCAACGTGCCGATCGAACAGGGTCGTATTACCTCCGAACAGCGCATCACCGCCGCTCTGCCGACGATGAAGCTGGCGCTGGAGAAGGGCGCCGCCGTGATGGTGACCTCGCACCTGGGCCGCCCGAAGGAGGGCACCTGGACGCAGGAGGACTCGTTGGCCCCGGTCGCCAGGCGCCTGTCCGAACTGCTCGGCGTCGACGTGCCGCTGGTGAAGGACTGGGTCGACGGAGTCGAAGTCAAGCCGGGGCAGCTCGTGCTGCTCGAGAACTGCCGCATGAACGTCGGCGAGGGCAAGGACGACGAGGCCCTGTCGAAGAAGTACGCCGCGCTGTGCGACGTCTTCGTCATGGACGCCTTCGGCACCGCGCATCGCGCCCAGGCTTCCACGCACGGCGTGATCCGCCACGCCAGGGTCGCCGCCGGTGGCCCGCTGCTGATGGCCGAGCTCGACGCGTTGGCGAAGGCGCTCGACAACCCGGCCCGCCCGCTGCTGGCCATCGTCGCCGGCTCCAAGGTCTCGACCAAGCTCGAACTGCTGTCGTCGCTGGTGTCCAAGGTCGACCAGCTGATCGTCGGCGGCGGCATCGCCAACACCTTCATCGCCGCGATGGGCCACGGCGTGGGCAAGTCGCTGGTCGAGATGGACCTCATCGACACCGCCAAAAAGATCATGGCCGATGCCAAGGCGCGCGGCGCCGACATCCCGGTCCCGGTGGACGTCGTCGTCGCGCCGGCGTTCGCCGCCGACGCACCGGCCACGGTCAAGGCCGTCGATGAGGTGGGCGCGGACGACATGATCCTCGACATCGGCCCCAAGACCGCGGCGCAATACGCCGAACTGATCAAGAAGGCCGGCACGGTGGTGTGGAACGGCCCGGTCGGCGTGTTCGAGTTCGACGCGTTCGGCAAAGGCACCGAAACGCTGGCGCGCGCGATCGCCGCCAGCAAGGCGTTCTCCATCGCCGGTGGCGGCGACACGCTGGCGGCCGTGGACAAGTACGGCATCGAGAACGACGTCTCTTACATCTCCACCGGCGGCGGTGCGTTCCTCGAGTTCCTGGAAGGCAAGGAACTGCCCGCGGTGGCCGCACTGAAGCAGCGCGCTTCGTGACGTAGGCCGTTCCTGCTCCCCCGGGACCCTTTAGTATCGGGCCGGGGGAAAAGGGAGAACGGCGGATGAGGATGCTTCTGGGGGTGCTGGCTTTACTGCTGGCTGGCGTCACGCACGCGCAGGAGGGGGAGTACCAGCGCGGCGAGTATCGATTCAAGGTGGGGCCCGAACCGGCGTTCGTGCAGCGCCACGAGGTGCCGGCGGTGTGGGAGGCGGATGCTCCGGGCGCGACGGGCGTCCCCTGGCGATACTGGCTGTACGACCTGCAGTCGGACAACCGCGGCGGGCGAACCCAGTACTACGTCGAGCACGTGTTCGAACCGAAGTCCGCCTCGCTGCTCGGCGAGGCCGGCCGGTTCCAGATCCAATTCAATCCCGGCTACCAGCAACTGGCCATCCATCGCGTCGAACTTCGCCGCGGCGGCCAGTGGCAGTCGCGCCTGGTTCCGGATCGGATTTCGCTGGCGCGGCGCGAAACCGCGTTCGAGCAGGACATGGCCGACGGGGAGGTGACCGCGCTGATCGTGCTCGACGACGTGCGCGTCGACGACGTCATCCGAATCAGCTTCTCGATCACCGGCGGCAACCCGGTGCTGGCCGGCAACACGACCGACTCGATGGCGTTCGGCTGGCGCAACCCGGTCCTCGACACCTACCTGCGCGTGCTGTTCGACGCCGGCAGTCAGCTGAACGTGCAGCGCGAGAACAACGCGCCGGTGCCGGTCATCCGCGACGTCGACGGTCATGTCGAGTCGCAGGTCCACCGCCATGCCGCGCCGGCCTACGCCTACGAGGACAACTACCCGCTCTGGTACCAGCCATACCCGGTGGTGCGCATCGCCCTCAAACGCAGTTGGGGCGACGTCGTCGACTGGGCCCTGCCGCTTTACCCAGCGGTCGGTACGCTGCCGCCCGACCTCGAGGCGAACATCGCCCAATGGCGCAAGCTCGGCACGCCGGAGGCCAAGCTGAAGGCGGCGCTGCGCGCGGTGCAGGACCAGATCCGCTACTTCGGCGTGGAGATGGGTGAGAACTCGCATCGGCCGACGCCACCGGCCGACACCTGGACGCGACGCTACGGCGATTGCAAGGACAAGACCTACCTGCTGGTCACGCTGCTCGGCCGCCTCGGCATCCCCGCGGTTCCCGCGCTGGTGTCGACTTCGCGCGGTCGCGGCATCGCCGACTTCACGCCGGCCGCCTCGGCGTTCAACCACGTGATCGTGCGCGCGCAGGTCGGCAAGGAGACGGTGTGGGTGGATCCGACTCTCACCGCCGAGGGCGGCGACCCGCGCGACAGCGACCAGAGCGTGTATGGCGTCGCCCTGCCGGTCGCGAAGGGCGTGACCGACCTGCAGCAGATCCAGGCGCCACGGCGTTCCAGCGTCGAGGTCGTCATCAACGAACGCTACCAGCCCAGTGCCGATGGTCGCGAGGTCGCACTGAAGGTGGAAACGGTCTACCAGGGCTGGACGGCCAATGAGGCGCGCCGCTCCTTCGCCAGCCAGCGCATTGACGAGACCGCGCGCCGCTACGCCGACCACTACCGCCAGCGCTTCGGCGACCTGTCGCCGATGGGCGCGCCGACGTTCGAGGACGATAAGGAAATCAACCGCCTCAAGGTGGTCGAGCAGTACGTGCTGCGCATGCCATTCGAGAACGAGGGCACGCTCAAGGCGCTGAACGTGTACGCGGAGGTCCTGTCCAAGGCGAGCGAGCTGCCGCCTTCGATATCACGTGCGGGTCCGCTGTTCTTCGGCCGACCCCTGCGCTATCGCCAGGAGATGCAGGTCGACCTTCCTGAGAAGTGGAAGCCGACCTTCCATGCGGAGGGCGAGCGCTATTCGTCGGCCGCTTTCGCCTACTCGCGCGACGTGCAGGTCGATCCTGGCCGCGTGCGCCTGGTCTACGACATGCAGGTGCTGGCCCAGGATATTCCGCCGGAGAAGGTATCCCAGCATGTAGGCGAACTGCGCAAGGTGCGCGACTCGCTGTCGGCCCGATTGCGCTTCCAGCCGCCGGCGGATGTCCAACGGGAAGATCGGGACGCACGCCTGAAGGCGTTGCTCAAGAACGTGATGGAAGAAGGGGGCGCACGATGAAGAGGGCAAGTTTCCGGTTCCGCCTCCTGGCGGGCTGCGTGCTCGGCGTGCTGCTCGCCGCTCCGCTGGGATCGGCGGTGGCGGCCATGCCCAAACCGGTGTCGACGCCCGCGTCGACGCTGGCGACGCAGGCCTTCGATCCCGCCCGCGCCTGGGAGAAGTTTTTTTCCGATGGCGAATATTTCGCCGCCTTCGCCGCCTTCGCGGTGATGGAGGAGGTCGGGTACGACGGCAACGCGGTCGATCCGGAGAAATGCACGAAGCAGGCCGCAGCGTTGCGCAAGGCGGTGGCGGCGGCGCCGGTCAGCATCGCGATCAGGCACGTCGCCTACCTGTGTGCCCAGGGCGGCAACGATGAAGCGGCGGCGGACAGAGAGATGGAAGCACTCGCCGCGCTGTCCCGGCATGCGCTGGCTCAGGCTGGCGACGCCGACGTCACGCATCCGATCCGTGTGCTCGCCCCAGTCGACGCAAGCGCACTGATGCGGGTCAGCGACATGGACGTGATCTATGCCTACTACACCCAGACCCGACCATCGCGTTATTTTCCGATGATCACGGTCGGATGGGACGCCGAGGCCAAGATCGAACGGCATCTGGTCTTCGACTTCATCGACACCGACTACCGCATCGACCGCAAGAACCAGTATTGGGGCAACCCGATGCTGCGCAACGCGCTCGCAGAGGGACTCATCGACGGATGGGCCGGACAAGGCAACGAGGAGGCGAAGGACATCAAGGCCGTGCGCGACGCAGCCGACGTCGATGACACGGGCGAAAAGCTCGAAATACTGCGACCCGCGGCGCAAGCCGGAGGGATCCATGCGGCGTCCGCCTGGATGATGCTGTGCGATGGCTCGCAGCGGGCCGGCTGCGCGGAGGGCCTCGTCGACGCGCTGCTGTCTCGCGCCGAGCGCAAGCAGGCATTGCCGATGCTGTTGCTCGCGTACGCCTATGCCAAGGGCATTGGCGTCCCGCGCGACGAGGATGCGGCGTGGAACCTGGTCGATGCCGCCGAGCGTCGCTGGCCGCGCGGTGCAGCCACAGCACAGTTCACCCGGCAGTGGCTGATCAAGTCCGAAGACATCCCGGCGAAACTCAAGCAGCGACTCGACAGCGCCAGCGCCCAGGGCAGCCGTTATCCGCAACGCCTGGCGATCAAGCGCAAGGTCAGTGCTGGCGGCGAAGCGCGCCTGAGCGACTCCGAGATCGCCTTCATGGCCGATGCCGGGGAGAACGGCAACGGCGCCGGTTACGCCGTTCTGGCCGACTACTACGATCGCCTCAAGGACCCTGCGAAGCGCATGCCCTGGCTGGAGAAGGCCGCGCTGGCCGGCGACACGCTGTCGCAGGCGTACTACGGCTCCGCGCTGATCTATGGCGATGTCGCCGATATCAAGGTGGATCCCGTGCGTGGACAGGCGCTTGTGCTCGAGGCCGCGCACGGCGGCCAGGCCTGGGCACTGCGCCACGAGGCCGACCGTCAGGAATCGCTGGCGAAGTGGGCCGATGCCGAGGCGTGGTTGATGCCCGCGATCCAGGCCGGCGACATCGATGCAATGCTCGATCTGGCCGATCTCTATGAGTACGAGCGTCCTGGCGTCAAGGGCAAGGTCGAGCGCGCGGTAACGATCTACCGCGCGCTTTCCGACTACAACGACTCGGCGACGGCACGCCGGAGGTTGGCCGACATGGCGATCGAAGGACGCGGCATGAAGAAGAACCCGGCTCAAGCCGAGCAGTGGCTTCGCGTCGATGCCGAGAAGGGCGACCACGAATCGGAAACCCGCCTGGGCACCGCCTACCTGTACGGCGACTTCGGCAAGGCCGACGAAGCCGAGGGAATCCGCTGGCTCCAACGCGCCATCGACGGAAAGGAGGAGGTCGCGTACACCCGCTATGCCGGCTGGCTCTACCATCGCAAGGGCACTGCGCAGGCGCGCGCGCAGGCGCTCGCGCTGTGGCATCAGAGCGGCGACGCCGGGTTCTCGCGGGCCTATAACGAGATGGCATGGGCGTCGTGCACGTCGCCGCACGCCGACATGTACGATCCGGCGCGCGGCATGGAAACGGTCGCGAAGATGCCCAGGACCGACCTGCTGGACTTGCCCGAGCTGGACACGGTGGCCGCCTGCTACGCCGCCGGCGGCGACTTCAAGCGCGCCGCGGAGCTCCAGGCCCAGGCGCTCGAACGCCTGGAGCCCCTGGTCAAGGCGGAACCGGGCGTGTACCGGGCAATGGTGAAGGAATTCCGCGAGCGACTGGCGCTGTATCAGTCGGGCAAGCGCTATGTCGATTCCGACATGCAATGACCGCTTGGTCTTGACGGTTTGGTCTTGACGGTTGATTTCCGCTCCAGCCCGCTTCGGCGGGCTGGTCTGTTTTTGGCGGGGTATTTTCAGACCACTTCGACGAATGCGCCGCGGGATGGTGCGGTTGAATGCGTATTCAATTCGAATGGCCCGACAGCTGTGCTAGCGTCGCGGGGTTCAATGGAATTGAGATCGATGACGACTACCTTCCGACGCACCAAGATCCTCGCCACCCTCGGCCCGGCCACCGATGCGCCGGGCGTGCTCGACGCACTGCTCGCCGCCGGCGTCGATGTCGTCCGCCTCAACTTCTCGCACGGTGATCCTTCTTCGCAGATCGCGCGCGCCCAAGCCGTGCGCGAGGCGGCGCGACGCGTCGGCGTCGAGGTCGGCATCCTCGCCGACCTGCCGGGTCCGAAGATCCGCATCGAGCGTTTCGCCGAAGGCCGCGTGCTGCTCAAGGCGGGCGACCGCTTCGACCTCGTCGCCAGCACCGACGCACCGCCGGGCACGCTGCGCGAGGTGGGTGTCAGCTACCTGGGCCTGCCCAACGACGTCGCCCCGGGCGATGTGCTGCTGCTCGACGATGGTCTGCTGCAGTTGCGCGTGGGCGCGGTGGAAGGCGAGCGCATCGTCACCACCGTGCTCAACGACGGCGTGCTGTCCGATCGCAAGGGCCTCAACAAGCAGGGCGGCGGCCTGTCGCTGGGCGCGCTGACCGAGCGCGACAAGGAGCTGATCGGCGTCGCCGCCGAGCTTGGCGCCGACTTCATCGCCGTGTCGTTTTGCCGCAACGCGCAGGACATGGAGGATGCGCGTCGCATCGCCCGCGCCGCCGGCAGCGACGCCGCGCTGGTATCGAAGATCGAGCGTACCGAGGCGATCGAGAACCTGGCGGAGATCGTGGATGCCAGCGACGTGGTGATGGTCGCGCGCGGCGACCTGGGCGTGGAGATCGGCGATGCCGAGTTGCCCGGCCTGCAGAAGAAGATCATCCGCGAGTCGCTGGCGCGCAACCGCGTGGTGATCACCGCCACGCAGATGCTTCAGTCGATGGTCGACAGCCCGATCCCGACACGTGCCGAAGTGCTCGACGTCGCCAACGCGGTCATCGACGGCACCGACGCGGTGATGCTGTCGCAGGAATCCGCCGCAGGCCGCTACCCGGTCAAGGCGGTGGAGGCGATGGCGCGCATCTGCCTGGGAGCCGAGCGCCAGTTCGACCACGACACCGATTTCGAAGCCGCACCGCGCAACCTGGAGCGCGCCGACCAGGCCATCGCGATGGCGGCGATGTTCCTGTCCGAACACATCGGCGTGCGCGGCATCATCGCCATGACCGAGTCCGGCGGTACCGCGCGGTTCCTGTCGCGTTTCCGCTCGCAGGTGCCGATCTTCGGCCTGTCGCGCCACGATGGCGCACGCCGTCGCATGGGGCTGATGCGCGACGTCGTCCCGCGCGAATTCGACAGCCGCGGCCTGACCTCGCGCGACGCCGCGCGTGCATCGATCAAGCAACTGTTCGACGCCGACCTGCTCAGTGTCGGCGATCGGGTGGTCTTCACCAGCGGCGACTACATGGAGCATCACGGCGCGACCAACACGCTGCGTCTGCTGCAGGTCGGGCCGGACGGTTGCGCAGAGGGGCTGGGGGAGCTGTAATCCAGCGCACCGGCATTACTACTGCGCCTTGGCGAACGGCAGGCCCTTGAGCAGGAACTCACGGGCCTTCTCGCAGGCCTCGGGCTTGTCGTCGCAGAGCACGCCCAGACGCACGATCGGTTCACCTTCCTCCGTGGTCAGGCGGTAGCGCGCCGCCAGATTGGCGTGGCCGGCGCGGTACAGAAACAGCCAGTACTCGACCGGGTCCTGGTCGCGGTAGCGGAAGAACTGACTCATCATGCCGCTATAAGGCGGTGCGATCGTCCTCTCGACGGGCACGCGCACGGACTGATTGGCCTGGGCCGCCGTGCCGAACTCGGTGAAGTCGGAGTCGAGAACATAACGTGGCCGGCGGTGGCTCTTGGGCCAGTCGAGCTTCGCATACGGCACCATTTTCTCGCCGGCCTGCATGTTGAAAGTGACCTCGCGATCGACATGCCCGGCCACTGCACGGATCCGGTCGGCGGGGTGCAGTACCCATTTGCGCGCTGCTGCGAGCGCTGAGTCGTCTAGCTTCTTGTGTCCGCTGGAAGTCTTGACCCCGGCCTGCAGCACGCGGCCGCAGGCATCGATCGTCAGGTCCAACAACACGGTGCCGCCGGTGCCGCGGACCGCAAGGTCCGGCGGGTACATGGGCGGCCCGAAAGCGGGAGTGGGGCAGGCATCGGCCGCGGCCTGCTCCTGTATCTGGCCGGACTGGGCAGAGGCCGTCAGCGGCAGTAGCGCAAGCATCGACGACAGGATGAAACTGATCCTTCCCACGGCGCCTCCCCGAGCAGCCCGAAAATCGGATGGACCAGAGCATACCGCGCGACAGAGTTCTCGCCGCCCGGTTGCAAGGTGCAACTGGTATTGGATTCCGGGGTTTGTGATACGCAAGTGGTTGATTCCCCGTGGCCGTGACCGCCCGTGCACGGGTGCCTCCGGCTATAATGATGGGCTTCCCACCCGCTCCCCGCAGGACGTCCCATGAGCATCGAACAGCTTGCCGAAACCGCCCAGGCCATGGTGGCCCCGGGCAAGGGAATCATCGCCATCGATGAGTCCAACAACACCATTGCCAAGCGCTTTGCCGGTGTCGGCATCGAAAACACCGAAGAACACCGTCGTGCCTACCGCGAGCTGCTGCTGAGCACGCCGAAGCTGGGCGACTACATCTCCGGCGCGATCCTCTACGACGAAACCATCCGCCAGGCGACCAAGACCGGCGTGCCGTTCACCAAGCTGATGATGGACAACGGCATCATCCCGGGCATCAAGGTCGACAAGGGCACCTTCCCGCTCGCCGGCTGCCCCGGTGAAGTCGTGACCGAAGGCCTCGACGGCCTGCGCGCGCGCCTGGAGGAGTACTACAAGCTCGGTGCCCGCTTCGCCAAGTGGCGTGCGGTCATCAACATCGGCGACGACATCCCGTCGGGCACCTGCATCGAGGCCAACAGCCACGCGCTGGGCCGCTATGCCGCGCTGTGCCAGGAGCAGGGCCTGGTGCCGATGGTCGAGCCGGAAGTGATCATGGACGGCAGCCACGACATCGATACCTGCTACGAGGTCACCGAGGTGACGCTGCGTTCGCTGTTCGCCTCGCTGTACGAGCACAACGTCGTGCTCGAAGGCACCATCCTGAAGGCTTCGATGGTCCTGCCGGGCACCACCAGCGGCGAGAAGGCCTCGGTCGAGGAAGTCGCCGCTGCCACGCTGCAGTGCCTGAAGTCGACCGTGCCGGCGACGCTGCCGGGCATCGTGTTCCTGTCGGGCGGCCAGGGCGACGAGGACGCCACCGCGCACCTCAACGCGATAAACATGATGGGCCCGAACCCGTGGCCGCTGTCGTTCTCCTACGGCCGTGCCATGCAGCAGGCCGCGCTGAAGCTGTGGTCGCAGGACCTGGTGAACAACCTCGCCAAGGCCCAGCAGACCGTGTACGAGCGCGCCCGCGACAACGGCCTGGCCGCGCTCGGCCAGTGGAAGAAGGCGGCGTAAGCCATTCTTTCGCAGCCTCAAAAACGCTGGCCTCGTGCCGGCGTTTTTTTTTTGCGCCGGGAGCGCGTGGCTCATGGCCTTGATCTGGCAGATGTTCCTCCGGTCCGCCGACGGGGCACCCGCCATGTCCGCCGCCTGCTGCGCTCATGGCGCAGGCGCAGACGCCTGCAGCTGCGCGCGATAGCGTTGCGTCATGGCATCGCCGAAGCAGGCAAAAATGATGCGCGCCTGCGGATGCCCGATCAGCCACGCCCGCACTTCGGCGACCGCCAGCGGCACCGCCTGTTCGATCGGATAGCCGTACACGCCGCAGCTGATCGCGGGGAAGGCGATCGACGACAGGCCATGCTCATCGGCCAGCCTCAGCACATTGCGGTAGCAAGAGGCCAGCAGCGCCGGTTCGCCGATCTCTCCGCCGTGCCACACCGGGCCGACCGTGTGGATGACGTGTCGCGCCGGCAGCCGGTGGCCGGCGGTGATTCGCGCCTCGCCGGTCGGGCAGCGCACGCCGGGCCGTACCTGCGGCAGCACACTGCATTCGGCGAGCAGGCCGGGTCCAGCGGCGCGGTGGATCGCGCCGTCCACACCGCCGCCGCCGAGCAGAGTCTCGTTGGCGGCGTTGACGATGGCGTCGATCGCCAATTCGGTGATATCGCCTTGGTAAATCTCGATGGTCATGTGGGGCGGACCTCGGCCCGCCGTTTGAACGACAGCAGCGGTGGGGCGGGCCCGGACCTGCCCTACAGGGCCGCCAGCCATTCGTCGTCGGAGCCCTCGTTGACGCCTTCGAACAGGAACGTGCTCAGGTAGCGTTCGCCGGTGTCGGGCAGCATGGCCAGGATCACCGCACCTTTGTCTGCATCCTTGGCGACCTCCAGCGCGGCGGCAACGGTAGCGCCGGCAGAGATGCCGACGAACAGGCCCTCCTCCTGCGCGAGCCGGCGCGCCGTATCGCGCGCGACGACATCGTCGATCGGCAGGATCGCATCGGCGACCTCGCGATTGAGCACCTCAGGCACGAAGTCCGGTGTCCAGCCCTGGATCTTGTGCGGCTGCCACTCCTTGCCCGACAGCAGCGACGCGCCGGCCGGTTCGCAGGTGGTGATGCGCACTTCGGGACGGGCGACCTTGAGCACCTCGCCCACACCGGTAAGCGTGCCGCCAGTGCCCCAGCCGGTGACGAAATGATCCAGGCGCTGGCCGGCGAAGTCGCGCAGAATTTCGGCCGCGGTGGTCTGCCGGTGGTAAGCCGGATTGGCCGGGTTGGTGAACTGCCTGGCAAGAAACCAGCCATGCTGCTTGGCCAATTCCTCGGCACGTCGCACCATGCCGCTGCCGCGCTCGGCGGCCGGCGTGAGGATGACCTTGGCCCCGTAGGCCCGCATCAGCTTGCGCCGTTCGATCGAGAAGGTCTCGCTCATCGTGGCGACGAACTTGTAGCCGCGCGCGGCGCAGACCATCGCCAGGGCCACGCCGGTATTCCCCGACGTCGCCTCCACGACGGTGTCGCCGGGCTTGAGCAAGCCCTTTTCCTCGGCGTCGAGGATGATCGCGATCGCCAGGCGGTCCTTGACCGACCCCCCGGGATTGAAGGCCTCGACCTTCACGTAGAGGGTGACGTGGGACGGCGCCAGCCGGTGCAGGCGGACGACCGGGGTATGGCCGATCGTATCGAGGATGCTGTTGTGGATCATGGGCGACTCCAGGGCATTGGGGCGGGGAAGTCGGCCCGGCGCGTGGATCGGGCTGGTGGGGCTCGCCGGGCAGGGGGCGTACGCTTGATCGGTTTCGCAGGTTGCCACAGACCTGAAGGGCATGCAGGCGCGGGTCCGGTGGATGCCTCCAAGGCCGAATGCACCGATTGTGCACAGTTTGCGGTCAACGAACGGGCCACGCGGACGTTATTGGTCGACCGCTAGAATTGGCGGGTTAAGAATCGGCGGGTCAAGACAATCCCCGCTCGCCGGCAGCCCTGTTCAAAAGCGGGGCCGCCACCCGCTCAGATCGATCCGCTCAGAGAACCGCATGCGACTTGTTCCCGTGTTCCGTGCCAGCTGCGTCCTGGCCTTCGTCATCGCCCTGGCCGCTTGCGGCCGCGACGGCGCTGCGCAGCAGAACGGGGGCGGCGGCGATCGGCCGGTGCCTGTGACCACGACTCAGGTGCGCATGCAACCCTGGAGTGACACCGTACTCGCGTTGGGCAACGTCAAGGCGCACGAGTCCATCACTGTCACCGCCAAGGTCAGTGAGACGGTGGAGAAGGTGCATTTCGAAAGCGGCGACACCGTCGTCGAGGGCGCGCCGCTGATCACCTTGACCGGAAACCAGCAGCAGGCGGCGCTGCAGCAATCCGAAGCCGCCGCGGCGGAAGCCGATCGTCTGTACCAGCGCCAGAACGAACTGGCCGCGCAGCAGTTGATCGCGCGATCGTCTCTGGACACCCAGCGCGCCGCGCGCGACGTCGCCCGCGCCCGCGTCGCGCAGATGCGCGCCGACATCGGTGACCGCGTGATCCGCGCGCCGTTCGGCGGCGTGCTCGGCATCCGCCAGGTCAGCCCCGGTTCGCTGGTGACGCCGGGCACGGCCATCGCCACGCTCGACGACACCGTGCGCGTCTATGTCGACTTCCCGGTGCCGGAAGCGATGCTTGCGCAGGTCGCCGTGGGCCAGGTGGTGTCGGGCACCAGCACCGCCTATCCGGGCCGCAAGTTCGGCGGCAAGGTCAGCACCATCGCCGCCCGCATCGACGAGGCCACGCGCGCCGTGACCGTGCGCGGCGACTTCGCCAACGACGATCGCGCGCTGCGCCCGGGCATGCTGTTGCAAGTGACGCTGACGCGTCCGCAGCGGCCGGCGCTGCTGGTGCCCGAGATTTCCATCGTGCAGGTCGGCACCGATTCGTTCGTGTACCGGGTCAAGCCCGATGGCACGGTCGAGCGCGCCGACGTCAAGGTCGGCACGCGCCGCGAGGGCCTGGCCGAAGTGGCCGAAGGCCTGAAGGTGGGTGATCGCATCGTCGTCGATGGCACCGGCAAGCTGCGCGTCGGGGCCCACGTCACCGACATCAAGGCCGAGCCGGGCAAACCCGCTGCCAAGCAGGGCTGACTGCGATGAATGTTTCCGATCTCTCGATCCGCCGCCCCGTCTTCGCCACGGTCATCAGCCTGCTGCTGATCGTGCTGGGCGTGATGGCGTTCTCGCGCCTGACACTGCGCGAGCTGCCGGCCATCGATCCGCCGATCGTCTCGGTCGACGTCACCTATCCGGGCGCCTCCGCAGCGGTGGTCGAGACGCGGGTGACGCAGATCCTGGAAGACGCGCTGTCCGGCATCGAGGGCATCGAGACGATCGAGTCGCGAAGCGTCAACGGACGTTCGTCGATCAGCATCGAATTCACCCTGGCGCGCGACATCGAGGCCGCCGCCAACGACGTGCGCGATTCGGTCAGCCGCGTCACCAACCGCCTGCCCGAGGAGGCCGATCCGCCGCAGATCGAGAAGGTCGAAGCCGACTCCGATCCCATCCTGTGGCTCAACATGAGCTCCACGCAGATGGACACGCTGCAGCTGTCCGACTACGCCGAGCGCTACGTCGTCGACCGGCTGTCGTCGGTGGATGGCGTGGCGCAGGTGCGCATTGGCGGCCAGCAGCGCTACGCGATGCGCGTGTGGCTGGACCGCGACGCGCTGGCCGCGCGCGGCATCACCGTCAACGAAGTAGAGAAAGCACTGAGCTCGGAGAACGTCGAGCTGCCGGCGGGTCGCATCGAATCCAACACCCGCGACTTCACGCTGCGCGTGGCGCGCAGCTACCAGAAGCCCGAGGACTTCGCCCAGATTCCGCTGGGCAAGGGCCAGGATGGCTATGTCGTGCGGCTGGGCGACGTGGCCAAGATCGAGCTGAACTCGGCCGAGCGCCGCGCTTATTACCGCAGCAACGGCGAGCCCAACATTGGCCTGGGCATCGTCAAGATCTCCACCGCCAACAGCCTGGACGTCGCCCGCTCCGTGCGCGAGCAGGCCGAGCGGATCCAGCAGACTTTGCCGGCCGGCACCAAGATCTTCGTCGCGTTCGACACCACCACGTTCATCGAGTCGGCCGTCGAGCGCGTGTACCACACGCTGATCGAGGCGATCGTGCTGGTGCTGATCGTGATCTGGCTGTTTCTCGGCAGCGTCAGGGCCGCGCTGATCCCGGCGGTGACGGTGCCGGTGTGCCTGCTCGCGGCATTCATTCCACTGTGGCTGTTCGGCTTCTCGATCAACCTGCTGACGCTGCTGGCACTGGTGTTGTGCATCGGCCTGGTGGTCGACGACGCGATCGTCGTGCTGGAGAACATCCAGCGCCGCACCGATCTGGGCGAGCCGCGTTTGGTGGCGGCGGCACGCGGCACCAAGCAGGTCGCGTTCGCGGTGATCGCCACCACCGCGGTGCTGGTCGCGGTGTTCCTGCCGGTGGGCTTCATGGAAGGCAACACCGGGCGCCTGTTCCGCGAATTGTCGGTGGCGCTGGCAGGCGCGGTGGCGATCTCGGCCTTCGTCGCGCTGACGCTGACGCCGATGATGTCGTCCAAGCTGGTGCGGGCGCATCGCGAGGAGAAGTCCAACCCGATCAACCGCTGGGTCAACGCGCGGCTGGATTCGGTCGGCAACCGTTACGGCGACCTGCTTTCACGCCTGATGGATCGCCCGCCGATGCGGCTGTTGGCGATCATGGTTTCGGTGATGGTGCTCACGGGCATCGCGAGCGCCGTGCTGTTCAAGTTCGTGCCGTCGGAACTGGCGCCGCCGGAGGACCGCGGTTTCTTCCAGATCTCCATACTCGGGCCGGAGGGCGCGGGCTTCGATTACACGGTCAAACAGGTGCAGCAGGTCGAGAAGATCGTCGCCAGTCACACCGGGCCGGAAGGCGTGATCCAGCGATACAACCCGCGCGTACCGGGTGGGTTCGGCGCCAGCGAGGAGATGCACACCGGCCGTGTGTCGGTGTTCCTGAAGGACTGGGACCAGCGCAGCACGAGCACCGCCGACGTCGCCAAGCAGCTCCAGGGCGAGCTCGCCAAGCTCCCTGGCGTGCGCGCGATGCCGCAGGTGAGCGGCGGCCTGGTACGCAGCCGCGGCCAGCCCATCGCCATCGTGCTGGGCGGACCGGAATACGCGGAGCTCGCGCAGTGGCGCGACAAGCTGCTGGCGCGGATGGAGCAGAACCCGGGCTTCTTCTCCGCCGATTCGGACTACAAGGAAACCCGTCCGCAGATGCGCGTGGAGATCGATCGCCAACGCGCTGCCGATCTGGGCGTTCCGGTCGGCGACATCGGCCATGCGCTGGAAACGATGATGGGCAGCCGCCGCGTCACGACCTTCGTGCAGAACGGCGAGGAATACGACGTCATCGTCCAGTCCGACCGCGAACTGCGCGCGACGCCGGCCGACCTGGCGGCGATCCAGGTGCGCGCGCGCGATGGCGGGCTGGTGCCGCTGTCCAACCTGGTCACGCTGAAGGAACTGGCCGAACCCGGCAGCCTCAACCGCTTCAACCGCCTGCGTTCGATCACCATCAGCGCGGGCCTCTCGCCTGGTTACCGCATGGGCGATGCGATCGCATGGCTGGAAAAGGCCGTGCAGGAAGAGCTGCCCGAGCATGCCCAGATCGACTGGAAGGGCGAGTCGCGCGAGTACAAGCAGGCCGGTGGCGCAGTGATGCTGACCTTCACGCTGGCGTTGTTGATCGTGTTTCTGGTGCTGGCGGCGCAGTTCGAGAGCTTCATCCATCCGTTCGTGATCATGCTGACGGTGCCGCTGGGCGTGCTCGGCGCGCTGATCGGCCTGGCGTTGACGGGCGGTACGCTCAATCTGTTCAGCCAGATCGGCATCGTCATGCTGGTCGGCCTGGCCGCGAAGAACGGCATCCTGATCGTCGAGTTCGCCAACCAGTTGCGCGATGAAGGACGCAGCATCCGCCAAGCCATCGTCGAGGCTTCGTCGGTGCGCCTGCGCCCGATCCTGATGACGTCGATTGCCACCGTGGTCGGCGCAGTGCCCTTGGTGCTGGCTGGCGGTCCCGGTTCGGCCAGTCGCGCGACCATCGGTATCGTGGTGATCTTCGGCGTGTCGTTCTCGACGTTGCTGTCTCTGTTCGTGGTGCCGGCGTTCTACGTGATGCTGGCCAGGTTCACGCGCTCGCCGGAAGCGGTTGCGCACGAACTGGAAAAGCTGGAGGCGGAGACGCCGCAGGTGAGCGGGCACGCCTGAGGTTGGCTTGCGCCGGATGTGCTCCCTCTCCCGCTTACGGGAGAGGGTGGGGAAAGGGTACGAGCGCCGAAGGCGCGAGTGCTCTTGCCGTTGCTTCGTTCCTGAAACAGCAACGGCCAAAGCTCCCGTCCGCCCTGCGGTCGGCCGGGTCACTTTTCTTTGCTGCCCCAAAGAAAAGTAACCAAAAAGAAACGGCCTTCCTCGACAAATCAGCCCCACGTCGGATTGACAGAGGGGATTTTTCGACTCGCCGTCCATGGCTCGGTCGAAAAACGGCGCACATCCATGTGCACGGCCCTTCGGGTCTAGGGAGTTCGCCGGCTGTTCAAAGCCAACAAGGCCAAAGCTAGCCGCTCGTCCCGCACACGCGCCGCGGGAGCCTCGATGCGTGGCTTGCGGTAACCTTGTTCCATGTCCACGCCGGTTTCCCGTCCTGCAGAAGAACGGTTTCGAGGAAAGGGCGCGCAGCGCAGCGCCGTGGCGAAGTTCGGCGAACTGCACGATCTGCGCGTATTCGCAAAAGTAAGAAGGAGTCTGGACGATGCAACGCAAACCGCCCAATGATCCGCCCGGCCGCCCGCCGCGTGGCGGTCCCCGTTCCGAAGGTGGTGGCTCGCCATGGGCGCGCACGCCCCCGCGCGAAGGCGACGCACATCGGCGTGAGCGCGGCCCGGTCCGTCCACGCGAACAGCATGCGCGCGAACAGGCCCGCGAACATCAGGCCCACGACGAGTCCCATCCCGGCCACGAAGACACCTCCGCTTTGCGCGAGCAGCGCAGCGTCGAGCTTCGCCTGTACGGACTCAACGCGGTGCATGCCGTGTTCGCCCGTCGCCCGCAGGCGATCCGCAAGCTGTACCTGAGCGAGTCGCGCATTCCGGCGCTGCAGCCGCTGCTGAAGTGGTGCGTGGCCAATCGCGTGGGCTATCGCGTGGTCGACGAAACCGATCTGCACAAGTTGGCCGCCAGCACCCACCATGAAGGCGTGGTCGCCGACGTGCTGCGCGAGGAGCCGCAGGCCTTGTCGACCTGGCTGCGCGATCTGCCGGCCGGACCGCAGTGCGCGCTGTGGCTCGACGGCGTCGGCAATCCGCATAATCTGGGCGCGATCCTGCGCTCGGCCGCGCATTTCGGTGTCGTTGCGGTGTTGTTGCCGAAGCATTCGGCGCTGGCGCTTTCCGGCGCCGCCGCGCGCGTAGCCGAAGGCGGCGCCGAAGCCGTGCCGATGGTGCGACTTGGCCGCAGCGACAACGCCATCGCGCAGTTGCGCGGCGCGGGATTCACCCTGGCCGCGACCATGGTCAAAGGCGGCAGCGACCTGTTCGGCACCGACCTTCCCGATCGCCTGATCTACGTGATCGGTTCCGAAGGCGAGGGCATGGACCGCGAGCTGGCAGCGGCCTGCGATCTGCAGCTTTCGATCCCGGGTACTGGCGCGGTGGAAAGCCTCAACGTCGCCGCGGCGACCGCCGTGCTGTTGTCGGTCTGGCGGGCCGGGCATTGAGCATGGTCACAACGATGGCGTGGCGCTCGCTGGCGGAATGGCAGGCGGAGTCCGAACACCTGCTCGCTGCTCAACAGCAGGCGATCGGAATAGCCGAGCGTTGCAGGGTTGGCGAGTGCATCTTGTGCCAGCGCGAAGTCCGTTTTTCACCCGGCTCGAATCTGCGCGAAGGCATGCTCTGCCACGGTTGCGGCTGCAATGCCAGGCAACGCGCGGCTGCGGCCGTATTGTTGGCCGAACTGGGACAGCAACCTCGTGTCCGGGTCTATGCGACCGAGCAGGCGTCGCCGTTCTACATGGCACTGCGTCGCCGATTGCCTCGCCTTCGCGGCAGCGAGTACCTCCACAGTTGGCGGCGGCGCTTCTGGAAATCGTGCTGGCTCTGGCACAAGGGTGTGTACGTTTGGATCAGGCACGGCGACATGACCGCGCTCCGGGCCGACAACGCATCGCTTGATGCGATCATCAGCTTGGACGTGCTTGAGCACGTACCGGACCACCGCGCGGCGCTGCGGGAATGCGCTCGCGTGCTCAAGCCGGGCGGCGTGTTCGTGCTGACAGTACCGTTCTACGATCGGGAAGCCGCCAGCAATCAGATCGCGAGGCTGCGCGAGGACGGTTCGATAGAACATGTGGGTGAGCCTGAATACCATGGTGACCCATTGTCCGGCGGCGTCCTGTGCTTCCATCGGTTCGGCTGGAGCCTGCTCGACGAACTGCGCCAGAGTGGGTTTTCCGAAGTGGACGTCTGCCGCGTGCAGCAGCCGGACGCGGGCGTGCCAGAAGGCATCTGGGTACTGCGGGCCCGACGTTGAACTCAGATATCTCGCCACCCCCGTGCGGCCATCTCATTCGGTCTCGAATTTCGTAGCCATCCGAATCTTGGAGAAGCCTCGCACTATGCTCTGGCGGTTCGACGACCGCCGGCGCATGCTTGCTTGGCGGCAGTGGAGTACTGCCGGAAGCCCGACCGAAGCGCGGCTCGGCTTAATTCAGGCGTCAAGCGCGGGGACTGACCATGGACCTGATCAGCGGCAAGTGGCTACTCCTGCTCGGCTGTGCTGCGACTTGGAGCGTACTTTTCTCGATGTTCGACGCGCCGCAAGTCCGTGGCTGGCGCAACCTCGGGTTGCTGGCCTGCTATGTCCTCGGAGCGGTCATGGCATTTGTTCTGCCTTGGCCGGTGGCCTTGGGGACGTGGGGTCTTGTCGGCATTTCGTCGGGCTTGCTGTACGTCGCCTACGACCTGTTCGCCTTCGTCATGTCGGCTGACCGATCGCAAGCCTCGCGACCAAACCCGATGGTCGTGGTTCACGGGCTGGTTTTGTGGCCGATCATGCTTCCCGAGTGCATCGAATACTGGCTGGCCGATCTGGGTGTGCTCAAGGAGCCGGTGGTTCCTGGGCGTAGTGAACGTAGCTGACGTTTTTCGCGCTCTCAGCGCCAGGCAGCCATGACAGTTCCGCAGATCGTACTGAGCCAGGCAAGCAGTCCCGAGCTTGTCGTTGTCGCTCGCGATCTCTTCCGCGAGTACGCCCGGGCCATCCAGACCGATCTGGAGTATCAGGGCTTCGCGGCCGAGGTTGCGTCATTGCCCGAGCCCTACGTGACACCCAATGGAGCACTGCTCATCGCGCACGTGGGCGCTGACGTCGCCGGCTGTGTTGCCCTCAGGCCGCTCGATGCACACACGGGCGAGATGAAGCGCTTGTACGTCCGCCCCTCCTACCGGAACCTCGGCCTCGGCAAGCGTCTGGTTGAAGCGATAATTCGTGAGGCGCGCAAGGCCGGATACAGCGAGCTGCGTCTGGACACCCTGGCAAGCATGGCGGCGGCCCAGGCGTTGTATCGGCAACTCGGATTCGTCGAGATCCCGCCGTACAACGAAGCGCATCTGCCGGGCACCCGTTTCTACGCACTAAGTCTTACCGACAAAACCTAGTCCAAGATCAGGCATGGCAAGCTCCCCACTGCGGAACTGGGCGAAAGCGCTGAAGCGGCAGACGCTCGTCGTCTACTTCGCGGCGCGCGACCCACGCACCACCTGGCCGGTACGTTTGCTGGCGCTGTTCGTCGCTGCGTACGCGCTCAGCCCGATCGATCTCATCCCGGATTTCATTCCGGTACTGGGCTACCTCGACGACCTGATCATTGTTCCCCTGGGCGTCATGCTGGTCCTGCGCCTAGTGCCGCCCGAGGTCGTACGGGCCGCCCAGGAGCAAGCGCTGGCAGCAGTCGAACGGCCGGTCAGCCGTGCCATGGCCGTGGCCATTGTGGCAATCTGGAGCGCATTGGCGGGGTTGCTCGGCCTGTGGGTGTGGCAGTCGGTGCGTACTTGATCGGTACGATGTGGTCGGTTCGTACGTGATCATTCACCGAAGCCGAAGCCATCGTGTCTTAGCGGAAGGCGCATGAAGAACATCCTGCTGGTGGGCCTCGGAGGTTTTGTCGGTTCTATTGCCCGCTACAAGCTGGGCGGTTGGCTGCTGCACATGACGGCCCAGGAGCGGTTCCCGTTCAGTACCTTCGCGATCAACGTGACCGGTTGCCTCGTCGTGGGCCTCCTCGCAGGGCTTGCCGAGCGCTACGAGTTTTTCGGCCCCGGCACCCGGTTGTTCCTGTTCACCGGCCTGCTGGGAGGGTTCACTACCTTTTCCGCGTTCGGCTTGGAAACCATGTTCCTGCTGCGGCGCGGCGAGCCTTGGGTGGCGGCGACGTATGTCAGTGCCAGCATGGTGCTTGGCATCGGCGCGGTCTGGCTTGGCATCAAGTTCATCTCCTTGTTGCCGCGCTAGTACGTTCGGTCGTTGTCGTTGTTGTCCGCGAGGTCGTTGTCCGCGAGTCGGAGCGTCAGGGAGGCGATATGGGCTGGTTGATTCACCAAATACCTGCTGACGGCCGCCGTCGTCGTCATCGTGTCGGAGGCCGCAAAGCGCAGCGACCGGCTTGGCGGTTTCATCGCGGCGCTTCCGATGGTGACGGTGCTGGCCCTGATCTGGCTCTATGTCGAGAAGCAGCCTTCGACCAAGATCGCCAACCATGCGTGGTACACGTTCTGGTACGTGGTACCCACGCTTCCGATGTTCCTGGCGTTTCCGGCGCTACTGCCCCGCATTGGCTTCTGGCCGACGATGCTGGCCAGCGTCGCCATCACGCTCGTGTCCTTCTATCTGTTCGCGCTGCTCGTTCGGCCATTCGGCATCGAACTGCTTCCCTGATTGGCGCACGCTGCCTGCAACGCGGCGCTGCTCACAGCGTCCTGACGACCTCGCCACCGGATCGCTGGAGCATGTCGGCCGCGATCTTCATCTGCTCATGCGACACCGCATGCACCACGACGGCGCATTTGCCTTCCTCCAGCGCACCGCGGATTTTCAGGATGTAGGGGTCGTGGTCCGGTCGAAGGGTGACCAGTCCTCCCATGAACAGCCCCGCAGTGGCGCCGAAGAATACGAGAACCCCAGCCGCCATCACGGCCGAGTTGACGATGAACGGGATGCCCATCGAGAACAGGAGGGCAAACACCAGGGCGCCGACGGCGGCGCCAGCCAAGCCTAGCCACAGGTGCGCGCGGAGCATGGTCAGGAAGATTCCATGACTCTCCGGTTCCAGCTTCCGACCCACTCGCGGGTCCCTTGAGGTAATCAACTGCACGTGGGAGCGGGACAGATCCAGTGAGCGCCGCAGATGATCGGCCACCCGTTGTGCTTCGACCTCGTTACCCAGCACGGCGGCTACCTTGCTGTTTGAAACTTCGCCGGTGATGACATGTTCCGCCATGGCACGACTCCCATTGCAAACACCCTTGGGAGGGTCGGACGTGCCGGGTCGCGTGTCCGTGAAATAAGGCATAACGCGGGCATGGGGTTATGGCCGGGCTTACCTAGGTGACGCCGACGTGAGCCTTGCGCCATGTTCAGTTGATCCGTCTTCAGTGGCGATGAGCCGGACCGCTGGCAAATAACGTCGCTGTACACGAGTCCAAGCATGCGCGGATCGCCACGCATTCGAAATGGAAGTCGCCAACGGAGGTCGCCGCTACTGGCGCAGCGGTTGGTTGTTGAGCGCGCCTGCTGCTGCGTCGCCAATGTCTGCGCGGCGTTCTGCGGTGAAATATTTGCGGCTGCGGCGGTTTGCCGCGATACGACCAGATCGTCGTACCGCGGTGTCGTTACCTGCGCATCACTTCGCGGCGGCGTCGTGGCCGGTGGTCGGCTTGCTGCCGAAATCGCCCTCGGCCGAAGCGGCCAGGTAGGCGAAGACCGCATAGGCGGCCACGTTCTGCGCCAATGCCTTCGGGTCGATCTTGTCGAAGGTGTCGTCCGGCGTGTGGTGCAGGTCGAAGTAGTCGGTGCCGTCCTGCGCCAGGCGCGCCCAGGCCAGGCCCTTCTCGGCGGACGGACCGATGTCCGGGCCTGCACCGCCCTCGCCGGGCTTGTACTCGATGCCCAACGGCGCCAGCGCCTGCGCGATCTGCGCATCGGCGGCCTTGGCGTAGTCGGGCGCCGAACTGGAATAGGCATAGATGCGGCCGGCGCCG
>DATDBD010000026.1:0-2889 GCA_036525015.1 Lysobacter sp. | reverse complement strand
TACGATCCCCGCATACGCCGGCGGTTGTCCGGTGAGTCCGGTCAGCGCATGGGGAAGCGCATGTCGCAGAGAGTCCTGATCATCCTGTTGTCGCTGGCCCTGGGTGCGGTCAGCGGCGCCTTCGGCTACTCGCTGATCGCGCAGAAGCGCCGTGCGGTGGAGTTGTCCATCGCACGGGCCGAAGGCCGGGCGGAGGCCGAGAAGGCCGTCGCGGCGGAACTGGAGGCGCTCAAGCCGGTGGTATTCACCAAGGCGGCTAATTCCGAGAGCAAGCCCGGTGGCGTGCAGTTCGGCTATGAGTACGTGAAGCCGAAGAAGCCGGAGCTGGAGCCGTTCTACACGATGGCCCACGACGGCGACCTGCTGCGCAAGTTGCCGGAAGTCCATGCGATCGACGGCATGCTGATGTTGCCCAAGCCGATCAAGTACGTGACCGCCGAGTGCGACGAGGTCAACGCGTTCTACTCGCCGGAGCGCGGCGAAGTGGTGATGTGCTACGAGACGATGCAGACGCTGCTCGAGCGCGGCCAGGAGATGGCCAAGTCGAACGGCGAAGGCGAGGGCTACGCGCAGCGCTACCTGGAAGCCAACGTGCGCTTCATCGTGCTGCACGAAACCGGACATGCGCTGATCAGCCTGCTGGAAATCCCGATCACCGGACGCGAGGAAGACGCGGTCGACCAGCTCGCCACGACGCTGATGCAACGCTTCGCCGGCATGGACGAGTCCACCGGCGTGGTGACGGAGAACCTGCGCATGGCATCCAACTGGTTCCTGGCGCGCAGCACCGGCGAGTACAACCTCGACGCCTATGCCGACCAACACGCGCTCGGCGAGCAGCGCTACTTCAACCTGCAGTGCCTGCTCTACGGCAGCGATCCGGCGCGTTACCTGAGCATCGTCACCGACGGCGACCTGCCGCAAACGCGAGCGAAGGGGTGCCCGGAGGAAGCGCGTCGCATCAGTCGCTCGTGGCTGCGCCTGCTGCTGCCATACGTCGCGCCGAAATTCGAGATGACCGAGGAAAAGGCCAACCGCCTGTTCGAACAGCGCAAACGCGATCGCGAGCGCAACGCCGGGATTCCGTACGTGCGCTGATGTCAGGCAAAACCCACGTTGTCGAACCGGAGATCTGAAATGTCCAGTACGGCCTTCAGCAGAGTCGCTGCTTCAGTCTTCGGGATCGTCGCGCTGGCCCACGTTGCACGACTGGCGCTCCATGTTCCCCTGCTGGTGGGTTCAACCACCATTCCCATGTGGGTTTCATGGGGCGGCTTGCTCGTGGCGGGCGGACTGAGCCTCTGGGGCTTCCGCTCCAGATAGGAAATCCAGATAGGAAATCCAGATAAAAAAGGCCCGGCATCAGCCGGGCCTTTCGTTTCTGCGCTTGCGCGTCAATCAGTCTGCTGAAAGACCCGCCACCGCCGCATTGAACGTCGCGCTCGGCCGCATCGCCTTCGACACCTGGCCCAGGTCGGGGTGGTAGTAGCCGCCGATATCGACCGGCTTGCCCTGCACCGCGTTCAGTTCCTCGACGATCTTCGCCTCGTTGGCGGTCAGCGCCTGGGCGAGCGGAGCGAACTTCGCCTTCAATGCCGCGTCGTCGCCCTGCTCGGCCAGCGCCTGCGCCCAGTACATGGCGAGGTAGAAGTGGCTGCCGCGGTTGTCGATACCGCCGACCTTGCGCGAAGGCGACTTGTCGTTGTCCAGGAACTTGGCATTGGCCGCGTCCAGCGTATCGGCCAGCACCTTTGCGCGGGCATTGCCGGTGTACTCGGACAGGTGTTCGAGCGAGGCCGCCAGCGCCAGGAATTCGCCCAGCGAATCCCAGCGCAGGTAGTCCTCCTGCACGAACTGCTGCACGTGCTTGGGCGCCGAACCGCCGGCCCCGGTCTCGAACAGGCCGCCGCCGTTCATCAGCGGCACGACCGACAGCATCTTGGCGCTGGTGCCAAGCTCCATGATCGGGAACAGGTCGGTCAGGTAGTCGCGCAGCACGTTGCCGGTAACCGAGATCGTGTCCAGGCCCTGGCGGATGCGCTCCAGCGAGAACTTCATCGCCTCGACTGGGGCGAGGATGCGAATGTCCAGGCCGTTGGTGTCGTGGTCCTTCAGGTACTTCTCGACCTTGGCGATCACGTTGCGGTCGTGCGCGCGCGCGCTGTCCAGCCAGAACACCGCTGGCGTGTGCGACAGGCGCGCACGGTTCACCGCGAGCTTGACCCAGTCCTGGATCGGCGCGTCCTTGGTCTGGCACATGCGCCAGATGTCGCCGGCTTCCACTGCGTGCTCCATCAGCACATTGCCGGCTTCGTCGATCACGCGCACGGTGCCGTCAGCGGGAATCTGGAAGGTCTTGTCGTGGCTGCCGTACTCCTCGGCCTTCTGCGCCATCAGGCCAACGTTGGGCACCGAGCCCATCGTCGCCGGGTCGAACGCGCCGTTGGCCTTGCAGTCGTCGATGACCACCTGGTAGATGCCGGCATAGCAGCGGTCCGGGATCACTGCCTTGGTGTCCTGCAGCCTGCCGTCGGTGTTCCACATGCAGCCGCTGTCGCGGATCATCGCCGGCATCGACGCGTCGACGATGACGTCGCTGGGCACATGCAGGTTGGTGATGCCCTTGTCGGAATTGACCATCGCCACGCTCGGACGGCGCGCGTACTCCAGGACGATGTCGGCCTCGATCTGCGCGGCGACGTCTGCCGGCAGCGACGGCAGGCGCGAGTACAGGTCGCCGATGCCGTTGTTGGCGTCGAAGCCGGTCTGTTCCAGCGCGGCCGCGTGGCGGGCCAGCGTGTCGCGATAGAAGCGGCGCACGACGATGCCGAACATGATCGGGTCGGAGACCTTCATCATCGTCGCCTTCAGGTGCAGCGAGAACAGCAC
>DATDBD010000025.1:0-7928 GCA_036525015.1 Lysobacter sp. | reverse complement strand
TTCATCGCCCGGGCGGCCGAGCCGATGTTGCCGGGGTGCTGGGTGCCGACCAGGACGATGCGCACGCGGTCGGCGGAGGCCGGCGCGGAGGCCGGAGAGGGGGATTGGGATTCGGTACTCATGCCGCGCAATGGTAAACTCCGCGACCCGGTCATCGAACCGGCCTGCTCTTTGCCGCCGCCAGTCCGTCCCAACCTCCCCCGCCCGAGGCCGTTCGCCATGCAGAAACCCGCCGTCACCCTCATGGTCAAGGCCGCCCGCGCCGCCGGCAACGTGCTGCTGAGGCACATGAACAAGCTCGACGCGCTCAATGTGGTCGAGAAGGACCGGATGGACTACGCCAGCGAAGTCGATGGCCTGGCCGAGAAAGAGATCATCAAGGAATTCCGCCGCTCCACGCCCGACTACGCCATCCTCGGCGAAGAAAGCGGCGCCAGCGGCGGCAACAGCCGCTACACCTGGGTGATCGACCCGCTCGACGGCACCAGCAACTACCTGCACGGCATCCCGCATTTCTGCGTGTCCATCGCCCTGGTCGAGAACGGCGAGCCGACCCATGGCGTGATCTTCGACCCGCTGCGCAACGAGCTGTTCACCGCCAGCCGCGGCAGCGGCGCCACCCTGAACGACCGCAAGATCCGCATCGCCGAGCGCAAGGACCTGGCCGGCGCGATGCTGATCACCGGCTTCCCGCCGCGCGAGCGAGCGCGCACCAGCGCCCACCTCAAGTGCGTGGACGCGCTGCTGCTGGAGGCCGAGGACATCCGCCGCACGGGTTCGGCCGCGCTCGACCTGGCCTACGTCGCCTGCGGCCGCGCCGACGCGTATTTCGAAGCCGGCGTGAAGCCGTGGGACATCGCGGCCGGCGCATTGCTGGTGCGCGAGGCGGGCGGCAAGGTCGTCGACTTCCGCGGCCGCGCCACCGGGCCGATGGATACCCGCGGCCACATGCCGCGCCAGCTGGTCGCCGGCAACCTGAAGATCTGCGACGCGCTGCAGACGAAGATCGTCAATACGGGGTATGCGTCGGCGTTCGATTGATCGCTGGCGGCCTGCCGCGTTGAAACGAAAAGCCGCGCATTGCGCGGCTTTTTCGTATCGGCGGTGTCGGAGGCTCAAGCCGGATTTCCGATGGCTGCTCTGCTTCCTTAGTTCGGTCTTTGGGTCTGAACGCAGAACGCCGACTGCAGCAACAAAATCGATCCCCGCGGAGATGACGACCGAGATTTCATGGCTTGGGGTCAGGACCCACAATTGGGCCCGGACTGTACGCGCTTACGCCGTTGGCTCTCGCTTAGGCCTTTGAACAGCCGACTTCAATTTCCAGACCCGAAGGGCGGCGCACATGGATGTGCGCCGTTTTTCGACCGAGCCATGGATGGCGAGTCGAAAAATCCCCTTAGCCGTCCGGTCGAGGAGGGCCATTTCTTTGGTTACTTTTCTTTGGGCCAGCCAAAGAAAAGTGACCCGGCTGCATAGCGGACGGAAGCTTCGGCCGTTGTTGTTCAAGGCCTCTCGACACAAGAAAAAAGGCCGCGCAATGCGCGGCCTTTTTCGTATCCGGTCGACCGGAAGGACTACGGCCGGCGCGCCAGCGCCGCCTCGTCCTTGGCCTTGGGCATCAGGTCCTGCTTGGTGACCTTGAGGAACCCAAGCGTCAGCAGCGGGCAAGCCACAAAGATCGAGGACAGCGTGCCGATGACGATACCGATCATCTGCGATTCGGCCATGCCACGCAGCGAACCGCCACCGTAGACGTACAGCGCAAACACGGTCAGGAACGCAACGAAGGAAGTGATGATCGTACGCGACAGTGTCTGGTTGATCGACTTGTTGAAGATCTCGTCCGGCGTGGCGCGCATCGAGCGGAAATTTTCGCGGACGCGGTCGAACACGACGATGGTGTCGTTGATCGAGTAACCCATGACCGACAGCACGCCGGCCAGCACGGTCAGGTCGAACTCATGGCCACTGATCGCGAACCAGCCGCACACGATCACGACGTCGTGCAGGGTGGTCAGCACCGCGGCGATGGCGAACTTCTTCTCGAAGCGGAACGAGATGTACGCCAGGAAGCCGACCACCACGAAGATCAGCGCCCACAAGCCGTTCATCGCCAGGTCCTTGCCGACCTGCGGACCGACAAACTCGCTGCGCAGCACCTTGCCGGGGTTGCCCTCGAACGCCAGCGCACGCTGCACGTCGGCGGCGGTGTTGGCGTTGCTGGCGGCCGCGCCCTCCTTCGGTTGCAGGCGGATCAGCAGGTCGTTGCCGCTGCCGAAATTCTGCACCTGGGCGTTGCCGTAGCCGACCTTTTCCAGGCGGGCGCGGACATCGTCCACGTCCACAGGCTTGTCGAAACGCAACTCGGTGACGGTGCCGCCGGTGAAATCCAGGGCGAAGTTGAAGCCCTTGGTGGCCATGGCACCGATGGCGACCAGCATGATCGCCAGCGCCACGCCCAGCGACAACCAGCGCAGGCGGATGAAGTTGATGTTGGAGTCGTAGGGGAAGACGTTGAAAGGTTTCATGCTCAGGAACTTCCCGTCAGATCCAGATGGACTTCAGCTTGCGGCGGCCACCGTAGAACAGCGTGGCCAGGGCGCGCGAGACGCCGACCGCGGTGTACAGCGAGGTCACGATGCCGACCAGCATCGACACCGCGAAACCCTTGACCGGGCCGGTGCCGAACGCGAACAGGGCGATGCCGGCGAGGATGGTGGTGAGGTTGGCGTCGGCAATGGTGCCGGATGCGCGCTCGTAGCCCTCTGCGATCGCGGTCTGCGGTGGCAACCCCAGTCGCAACTCCTCGCGTATGCGTTCGTTGATCAGCACGTTGGCGTCCACCGACATGCCCACCGTCAGCGCGATACCCGCCAGGCCCGGCAAGGTCAGCGTGGCGCCGAACAACGACATCACCGCGATCAGCATCAGCATGTTCAGCAGCAGCGCCAGGCAGGTGATGACGCCGAACATGCGGTAATAGAACAGGAAGAAGATCAGCGCGAAGGCGAACGAATACACGACCGCAGTCAGGCCGCGCTCGACGTTCTCGCGACCCAGGCTCGGGCCGACGATGCGCTCCTCGATGAAGTCCATCGGCGCCGCCAGCGAGCCCGATCGCAGCAGCAGCGCCAGGTCGGCCGCCTCCTTGCTGCTGTCCAGGCCGGTGGTCTGGAAATCCTTGCCAAACACGCCATTGATGTTGGCGACCGAGATCACTTCCTCGTTGATCTTGGTCGTGCGCACTTCCTTGCCGTCGACCACGCGCACTTCCGGCAGGCGCTCGATGTACACCACCGCCATCGGCTTGCCGACGTTCTCGCTGGTGAAGTCGAACATGCGCTGGCCGCCCACGGCGTTCAGGCGCACGGATACGGACGGGCTGCCGCTCTGCGGGTCCATGCCCGAGGTCGCGCCGACGAGTTGGTCGCCGGAAGCGATCACGCGCTTGTTGAGCAGGATCGGCATCGGCTTGCCGTCCGGACCCAGGTCCTTGCGGTAGTAGACCCGCGCCTCGGGCGGCACCACGCCGCTGGATACTGCGTCGTACGCGTTGCCCTCGACCACGGCGCGGTATTCAAGCGTCGCCGTGGCACCGAGGATGCGCTTGGCCTGCGCGGTGTCCTGCACGCCCGGCAGCTGCACGACGATGCGGTCGCTGCCTTGGCGCTGGATGATCGGCTCGGCGACGCCCAGTGCGTTGATGCGGTTGCGCAGCGTGCCGATGTTCTGCTCGATCGCGTCGAGCGCCATGCGCTGCAACTCGGCCTGCGGCACCTGGGCGGCGACCGAATTGCCCTGAACCTCAACCAGCACGTTCGGCTGGTTCTTGGCGATCAACTCGCGCGCCTTCTCCGCGTCGGCCGGGTTGCCCAGCGTGGCGATAAGGGTGTCGTTGGCGCGACGTTCGACCGACTCGTAGCGGACGTGGCCGTCCCGCAGTACCACGCGCATGTCTTCGGCCGTCGCCTCAAGGCGCTTGTCCAGCGCAGCCTTCTGGTCCACCTGCATCAGGAAGTGCACGCCACCCTGCAGGTCCAGGCCGAGCAGCATCGGCTTGGCACCGATCTTCTCCAGCCAGTTCGGCACGTTCGAGGCCAGGTTCAGCGCGACCACGTACTCGTTGCCGAGCGAATCGCGAAGCGCATCGGCGGACTCGACCTGCTGGTCGGGATTGTTGAGGCGGACCAGCAGGTTGCCCTTTCGATCATCCAGTTCGATGGCCTTGGGCGTGACGCCGGCCTTCCCCAGGCTGTTTTCGACGCGCGTGCGCAGCGCCTGGTCGATCTTGGCGCCGTGGTTGGCGGTGACCTGCACCGACGGATCCTGGGGGAAGATGTTGGGCACGGCATACACCGCGCTCAACAGCAAGACGATCAGGATGACGAAGTATTTCCAGCGCGGGTAAGTCAGCATCTAGGGCCCCTGCGGCGACCCTGTAGCCGCCGTTGCATCAAATGTCGTGGCGACGGCTCAGGCCGACTTCAAGGTGCCCTTGGGCAGCACGTTGGCGATCGCGCCCTTCTGCAGGCGGATGCGCACGCTGTCGGCGATCTCGACCGTGATGAAGTTCTCGCCGATGTCGGTGACGGTGCCGGCGATGCCGCCGTTGGTCAGCACCTCATCGCCCTTGGAAAGCTTCTCCAGCATGGCACGGTGCTCCTTCTGCCGCTTCATCTGCGGGCGGATCATCAGGAAGTACATGACACCGATCAGCAGGATCGGGAACAGCAGCGTCATCATGCCGCCGCCTGCGGGCTGGCCGGCAGCCTGGGCATGGGCGGGGGAGATCACGAGGTCAAGCAGGTTCATGACGGATGTCCTGAATCGAAAAATAGCGGGGGATTATGCCACGAGGCTTCGTTTCCCTTCTCCCGCCCGGCGGCAGAAGGTGGCCGGAGGGCGGATGAGGACGCTTTTGGCCTGGCCGGGCCCGCCCTCATCCCGACCGTCCCGCGAACGGGCTATTCGGCGCGGGCCGCGTAGAACGACTCGCGGAAGGCGGCAAAGGTTCCCTGGGCGATGGCTTCGCGCATCTGCGCCATCAGGCGCTGGTAGTAACGAAGGTTGTGCAAGGTGCCCAGCATCGGCGCCAGCATTTCGCCGCAACGGTCCAGATGGCGCAGGTAGCTGCGGCTGAAGCCGCGGGTGCAGGCATAACAATCGCAGCCTTCCTCGATCGGTCGCGTGTCGCGCTCGTACTTGGCGTTGCGCACCCGAACCGTGCCGAACGAGGTGAAGTAATGGCCATTGCGCGCATTGCGGGTGGGCATGACGCAGTCGAACATGTCGATGCCGCGGGCCACGCCCTCGACCAGGTCCTCGGGCCGCCCCACTCCCATCAGATAGCGCGGCCGGTCCTCGGGCAGCTGTGGGCAGGTGTGCTCGAGCATGTGGTTGCGCTCGGCCTCCGGCTCGCCGACGGCCAGTCCGCCAATGGCATAGCCGTCGAATCCGATCGCCTTGAGCCCTTCCGCCGAGCGGTCGCGCAATTGCGGATGCACACCACCCTGGACGATGCCGAACAGCGCCGCGTCGTTGCCCTCGTGCGCACGCTTGCTGCGCTCGGCCCAGCGCAGGCTCAACTCCATCGACTTGCGCGCCACTTCCTCGGTGGCCGGGGCACCATTGATCATGTACGGCGTGCACTCGTCGAAGATCATCACCACGTCCGAGTCGAGCACCTTCTGGATATGCATGCTCTCTTCGGGCCCAAGGAAGACCTTGCTGCCGTCGGTCGGCGCGGCGAAGGTCACGCCCTGCTCGGTGATCTTGCGCTTGTGCGCCAGCGAGAACACCTGGAAGCCGCCCGAGTCGGTCAGGATCGGGCCGTCCCAGCGGCCGAAGCCGTGCAGGCCGCCGTGGTCGGCGATGACGTCCAACCCGGGGCGCAGGTACAGGTGGAAGGTGTTGCCCAGGATGATCTCGGCGCCCAGTTCACGCACCTGTTCGGGCATCACGCCCTTGACCGATCCGTAGGTGCCGACCGGCATGAAGGCCGGCGTCTCCACGGTGCCGCGCGGAAACGTCAGCCGGCCGCGACGGGCGGCGCCGTCGGTGCGCAACAGTTCGAAGGACATCCGGCTCATGCAACGGTCTCCGCTCGGCGTCCGCTTTGTCCGTCAGCCCGACGAAAGCCGGGTTCCATTTTGTTGTTGCTGTAGTTGCTGCTATCCAAGGTAAAAGCCAAAAACCAATTCAAAATGGATCCCGGCTTTCGCCGGGATGACGTCAATGAGGTTCCGCGGCGATATGTCATGACGTTGATTCCGGGTACAACAACATCGCATCGCCGTAAGAGAAGAAGCGGTAATGCTCGCGTATCGCATGCTCGTAAGCCGCGAACACGCGGGCTTTGCCGGCAAACGCGGACACCAGCATCAGCAGCGTGCTTTCCGGCAGATGAAAATTGGTGATCAGCGCATCGACCGAACGGATGCGGTACCCGGGAAGGATGAAAAGGCGAGTCTCGCCCGCATAGGGCTGAAGTTCGCCATCGCGCATCGCGCTTTCCAGCGCGCGCACGACCGTCGTGCCGACCGCGATCACGCGCCCGCCGGCCTGGCGGGTGCGGCGGATCTGTTCGATCAGCCCGGCACCGACATTGAGCCATTCGCTGTGCATCACGTGCTGATCGAGCTCCTCGACCCGCACCGGCTGGAACGTGCCGGCGCCGACGTGCAGGGTGACATGGCCAAACTCCACGCCGCGCGCCTTGAGCGCCTCCAGCAGCGTCTCGTCGAAATGCAGCCCCGCGGTAGGCGCGGCGACCGCGCCAACCTCGCGCGCGAACACCGTCTGGTAGCGAGTGTCGTCCTCGCTGACGGCGTCGCGCTGGATGTACGGCGGCAAAGGCAGGCGCCCGGCGTGCAACAGCCACTTTTCCAGCGACTCGCCGATATCGAAGCGGAGCCGGTAGAACTCGCCCTCGCGTCCCAGCACCTCGGCCTCGCCGCCGGCATCGAGCACGATGCGGGCGCCGGCCTTGGGTGACTTGCTCACGCCCAACTGGGCGCGGGCCTCATGGCCGCCGAGCAGGCGTTCGATCAGGATTTCGACCCGGCCTCCGCTGGTCTTCTGCCCGAACAGGCGAGCCGGAATCACGCGGGTGTCGTTGAACACCAGCAGGTCGCCCGGCGCGAGCAGCCCGGGCAGGTCCTGGAACGCACGGTCCTGGAACATACGGTCTTGGAGCGCGCGGCCCTCAAAATGCCCGCTTGGGGCACCGACAGGCAACGGCGACACCACCAGCAACCGGCTGGCCGAACGCTCGGGCAGCGGCGCCTGGGCGATCAGCTCCGGCGGCAGCTCGTAGTGGAAATCGGACTTCTTCAAGAGGAATGGGACGACTGGCGGGCGACAGGACCGGCCATTGTAAGAGGTCCGCCGGCGCGAAACCTCGCCGTCCTGGCCGTGCGCCCAGCCCGTCGCCCCTTCCTAGCGCTCGAACTTCGCCGACAGCACGATCGACGAGGTCGTCCGCTCGACCCCGTCGATTCCGCCGATCCGGTCGGTCAGCTCATCCATCGCCTCCACCGACGGCGCTACCCCCAGCGCGACCAGGTCGAACGGGCCGCTGACCGAATGCAGCGCGCGCACCTCCGGCATCGCATGCAGCGCGGCGACGACCGCGGCCATCTGCTTGGGCAGCACCGTGATCATGATGTGGGCTCGGATGTGGCCGCGCTCGGCCTCGTCGTGGACGCGCACGGTATAGCCGTCGATCACGCCCTGCCGCTCCAGCCGTTCGATCCGGCTGTGCACGGTGGTCCGCGACAGCTTCAGCCGGCGCGCGATTTCCGCGGTCGAGGCGCGTGCGTTCTCCCGCAGCACCGACAAAAGCTGCTGGTCTTCATCGGTGATCTTCATTGTGTAAGCCCAATATCGTCGAATCGACGAAATTATCCGATATTTCGTACAAACTT
>DATDBD010000024.1:0-3314 GCA_036525015.1 Lysobacter sp. | reverse complement strand
AAGTCCCCAATGAACGCAAACGCCTGGGCGAGCTGCTCACGGCGATCGACAGCGCCCTGATCGAACATCGGATCGCGCCGGAAGTGCGCAACGACCTGCAGCTGATTGCAGAAGAGGTGGTCTGCAATGCGATGGACTACGGCCTGGACGAGGACACCCGCGGGCCCCAGCACCTGATCGTGGTCGACATAGCACGCCAGGACAACCACCTGCACGTGGAATTCCGCGATACCGGCAAGCCGTTCGATCCGCTGTCGCAGCCGGTGCCGGAGTTGGAGGAGTGCATCCTCGACCGCCCGCTCGGCGGCCTGGGCGTGCACCTGATCCGCGCGATTGCCGAGGCGGTCAGTTACGAACGCGACGAGCCGTACAACATCCTGCGCGTGGTGTTGCGCGCGGCCTGACCTCTAGGGGAACTCCATGGAATTGCAGATCCGCATCGATCCGGCGATCAACGGCAACCAGAAGGTCGCGCTGGGAGGCCGCCTGGACACGCACAGCTTCGACGAACTGGACCGGCGGCTGGCGCCGGTGCTGGCCTCCGATATCCAGTCGCTGGTGCTGGACCTGGCGGCACTGGAATACATCAGTTCGGCGGGCGTGCGTTCGATCTTCAAGGCACGCAAGGCACTGGCAGCGCGCAGCGGCAAGGTACTGGTGCTCAATCCGCAGCCGCAGATCAAGAAGGTGTTCGACGTGGTGAAGGCGGTGCCGCTCAACGAGATATTCACCTCGGTGGCGGAGGCGGATGCTTATCTCGATGCGATGCAGCGCAAGGTGCTGCGTGGTGGGGATGAGGATGAGTGAGGGCCGCTGCTAGCTCCCCTCTCCCGCACACGGGAGAGGGTTGGCGTGAAGGCCGCTCTTACCCGCGCAACGCGCGGATCTGCGCATCCACCGCCGCGACCGCGGTCATGTTGACCACGCGGCGCGGCGTCGAGGCCGGCGTCAGGATGTGCGCCGGCTTGTCCAGGCCCATCAGGATCGGACCGATGGCGACGCCGTCGGTCATCACCCGGATCATGTTGTAGGTGATGTTGGCCGCGTCGAGGTTCGGCATCACGAACAGGTTCGGGCGGCCCTTCAACGTGGTGTTCGGGAAGATGCGGTGGCGCAACTCCTCGTCCCACGCGGTGTCGGCCTGCATTTCGCCGTCCACCTCCAGTTTGGGCACGCGCTCCTTGATGATCTGGTAGACCTGACGCATCTTCGCGGCCGAGGCGTTGTCGTGGCTGCCGAAGTTGGAGTGCGACAGCAGCGCCACCTTGGGCTCGATGCCGAACAGCTTCATGCGGTAGGTCGCCTGAAGCGTCGCCTCGGCGATCTGCTCGGCCGGCGGATCGCACTGCACGTGCGTGTCCAGGAAGAACCACACACCCTGGTCGTTGATGACGCCTGTCATCGCCGCCGTGCCGGTCACGCCCGGATCGAAATCGAAAACGCTGCGCAGGTAGCCCAGCTTCTTGTGGAAGCGGCCGACCAGGCCGCAGATCATCGCGTCGGCTTCGCCGCGCTCGACCATCAGCGCGGCGATCAGCGTCGGACGCGAGCGCAGCAGGTTCTTGGCCGCGGCCGGACTCACGCCGCGACGCTCGGTGAGCGCGTGGTACTGCTGCCAGTAATCGTCGAAGCGCGGATCGGAGTTGATGTTGGTCAGCTCGTAGTCGACGCCTTCGCGCATGCGCAGGCCCAGGCGCTTGATGCGCGTGTCGATCACTTCCGGACGGCCGATCAGGATCGGGAAAGCGAGACCTTCGTCGATCACGGTCTGCACCGCGCGCAGCACGGTCTCTTCTTCGCCCTCGGCGTAGACCACACGCTTGAGGTTGCTGCGGGCGCGGTCGTAGACCGGCTTCATCAGCAGACTGGTGCGGTACACATACTGGCTGAGCTTCTCGATGTAGGCGCCCATGTCCTCGATCGGACGCGTCGCCACGCCGGACTCCATCGCGGCCTTGGCCACGGCCGGAGCCAGCATCACCAGCAGGCGCGGGTCGAACGGGCGCGGGATCAGGTAATCGGCGCCGAAGGTCGGCACGTCGCCGCCGTAGGCGCTGCTCAGGTCCGACGACTCCATGCGCGCCAGCGCGGCGATCGCGCGCACGCAGGCGAGCTTCATCTGCTCGTTGATGCCGGTCGCGCCGACGTCGAGCGCGCCGCGGAAGATGTACGGGAAGCACAGCGCGTTGTTGACCTGGTTCGGGTAGTCCGAACGGCCGGTGGCGATGATGCAGTCCGGGCGCACCTGCTTGGCGTCCTCCGGCAGGATCTCCGGATACGGATTGGCCAGCGCCAGGATGACCGGCTTCGGCGCCATCTTGGCGACCATTTCCGGCTTGAGCACGCCGCCGGCGGACAGTCCGAGGAAGATGTCGGCGCCGTCCACTATTTCCGCCAGCGAACGCTTGTCGGTGTCGCGCGCGTAACGCTGCTTGTCCGGGTCCATGTGGCCACGGCCGGTGTACAGAACGCCGTCGCGGTCGACCGCCAGGATGTGCTCCGGCTTCATGCCCAGCGCGACCAGCATGTCCAGGCAGGCGATGCCGGCGGCGCCGGCGCCGCTGGTGGCGAGCTTGACGTCCTCGATCTTCTTGCCGACCACTTCCAGCGCGTTGAGCACCGCGGCGCCGACGATGATCGCGGTGCCGTGCTGGTCGTCGTGGAAGACCGGGATGTTCATCCGCTCGCGCAGCTTGCGCTCGACGATGAAGCACTCCGGCGCCTTGATGTCCTCCAGGTTGATGCCGCCGAAGGTGGGCTCGAGGCTGGCGATGATGTCGACCAGCTTGTCCGGGTCGCGCTCGTCGATCTCGATGTCGAACACGTCGATGCCGGCGAACTTCTGGAACAGCACGCCTTTGCCTTCCATGACCGGCTTGCCGGCCAGCGGGCCGATGTCGCCCAGGCCGAGCACGGCGGTGCCGTTGCTGATCACCGCCACCAGGTTGCCGCGCGCAGTGAGCTCGCTGGCGGTCCTGGGGTCGGCAACGATCGCTTCGCAGGCGAAGGCCACGCCCGGCGAGTACGCCAGGGCCAGGTCACGCTGCGTCACCATCGGCTTGGTCGCGGTGACCCGGATCTTCCCGGGCGGACTCAGGCGGTGGTAGTCGAGCGCGGCTTGCTTGAGATCGTTGCTGGACGGGGTGTCGGACATCGGACGGGAAACCACGGGCGGGCCGCCGATTCTAGCCGCTTCCCGAGATGGTCGAGGACGCCACGGTATGGCAGGCCCGCGACGCGTTGCGCAGAATGCGCCTCAAAGGCAAGGATGGACACGATGGGCACACGGTTCGGGACGATGCGGGACTGGCCAC
>DATDBD010000023.1:0-3274 GCA_036525015.1 Lysobacter sp. | reverse complement strand
GCCGGCAGCGGCCAGGACGAGGTGTCGATCTCCAGCCCCAGCGGCTGCGGCACCACGCGGATGATCTTCTCGATCAGCGCGCCACCGGTGACGTGGGCCATGGCATGAAGGTCGTACTTGGCCAGCAGTTGCAGCACCGGCTTCACGTAGATCCGGGTCGGCTCCATCAGCGCATCGGCCAGCTTCACGCCGCCCACGTCGAGATCGAGGCCGCCGTTGTCGGGCGTGACGCCGGAGCGGGCGAGGATCTTGCGGATCAGCGAATACCCGTTCGAATGCGGGCCGCTGGAGGAGATGCCGATCAGCACGTCGCCCTCGCGAACGCGGCTGCCGTCGATGAGACGGGACTTCTCGACGGCGCCGACGGTGAAGCCTGCCAGGTCGTATTCGCCCGGCGGGTACATGTCGGGCATCTCCGCGGTTTCGCCGCCGATCAGTGCGCAGCCGGCGATCTCGCAGCCCTTGGCGATGCCGCCGACCACGTCGACCGTGGTGTCCACATCGAGCTTGCCGGTGGCGAAGTAGTCGAGGAAGAACAGCGGCTCTGCGCCCTGCACCAGCACGTCGTTGACGCACATCGCGACCAGGTCGATGCCGATGGTGTCGTGGCGGTTCAACTGCTTGGCCAGGATCAGCTTGGTGCCCACGCCGTCGGTGCCGGATACCATCACCGGCTCTTTGTACTTGCCGGACAGGTCGAACAACCCGCCAAAGCCGCCAATGCCGCCGCCGAGCACTTCCGGACGCAGGGTGCGCTTGATGGCGGGCTTGATGCGCTCGACGACTTCGTTGCCCGCGTCGATATCGACGCCGGCGTCGCGGTAGGTCATCGGGGTGGGGGAGGTAGGCTGGGACACGGCGGCCTCGGCGGTCGCGGAAGATGAAGACGGCGATTTTAACAGTCGTGACGGCCGTGAATGGACGCGCCGACCTGGCTGCGGCACCATTTCCGCTCATTACGCACCTTAAGGAAGGCGATGGTTCGGGCAATCCGCACGGCGACACTCCAGTCCAGGGTCTTGGGGTTGGGCATGGCGTTCGCCATGGCGATGCTGCTTTTGGCCAGTTTCTGCGCCGCGGCGCAGCGCGTCGAAGGCGACCGGGTCAAGGCCGAGGGCCTCTATGCCGCCGAGATTTCGGTCAACGGGCAGGGCGAAACCGAGCGCAATACCGCCTTCGCACGCGGGCTGTCCCAGGTTCTGGGGAGGCTGACCGGCGACCGCGGGGCGGCGTCCAAGCCCGGCGTCGGCCAGGAACTGCGCCGCGCCCGGGACTACGTCGAAGGCTACGACTACCGCCAGGACGAGGGCGTCTCCGCCCAGGGCGCGCCCACCTTCGGCACCACCCTGGTCATCCGCTTCGACGAGGAGAAGGTCAACGAGCTGGCCGATATCGTCGGTCTGGCGGTCTGGCCGCAACCGCGGCCCAAGCCGGTGCTGTGGCTGGCGATCGATGACGGCAGCGGCCCGCGCCTGGTCGGCCTGAAGCAGGTCAACGCCGCGCGTCCGGCCCTCAATCGTGCGATCGACCGCGGGTACCGGCTGGGTCTTCCCAGCGGCACCGCGGCCGAGCAGGCGGCCGTCGGCGCGATCTGGCGCGGCGACACCGCCGCCGTGGCCCGCGCCTCCAGCGCCTACAGCCCGCCGATGCAACTGGTCGGCAAGCTGTATCGCAGCGAGGGCGGCTGGACGGCGGACTGGATCTTCGTCGATGGCGGCAAGGTGCTGTCGACGTGGTCCGCCAGTGATGTCGATGCCCGCAAGCTGATGACCTCCGGCGCCGACGGCGCCGGCGATGCCCTGATACGCCGCTACGCCAAGCGCGGCACCAGCCTCGGCCTGCCGGGCACCTACCGCGTGATCTTCAGCGGCATCAACAGCAGCGAGGACTTCATGCGCCTGTCGGGCTACCTGCAGAAGCTGCAGGTGGTGCGCAAGCTGACCCCGGTGCGGGCGTCGGCGCAGGGGCTGGAATTCGACATGGAGCTGCTGACCGGTACCGAGGGCCTGCGGCGCGCGATCCTGCGCGACAGCGTGCTCAGCGGCGGTGAAGGCGAGCCTCCGACCTTTACGCTCAACTGATGGGGCCGCACTGAATGGATTCCGCACCCGTCTACGAAATCGCCCGATTCCTCAAACGGTTGCAGTGGACCGCGTTGGGGCTCGGCGCCGTCTGGCTGCTGTGGCTGCTGGCGCCGATCCTGACCCCGTTCGTATTCGCGCTGATGCTGGCGTGGCTGGGCGATCCGCTGGTGGATCGCCTGCAGCGTGCGGGGCGTTCGCGCAATGTCGCGGTCACGCTGGTGTTCACGCTGATGGCACTGTTGCTGGTGATGGCGCTGGTGGTGCTGGTGCCGTTGATTGAACGCCAGATCGCCACGCTGGTGACCTCGCTGCCGCACTACCGCGACTGGTTCATGCTGACTGCGTTGCCGTGGATCGAGGCCCGCACCGGCTACGAGATCACCGACTGGTTCGATCTCAGCCGCGTGGCCAAGCTCATCCGCGACAACTGGGAGAGCGCTGGCGGCGTCGCCACCACACTGCTGGGCTATCTGTCGCGCTCGGGCTTCGCGGTCGTCGCGCTGGCGGCCAACATCGCGCTGTTGCCGGTCATCACGTTCTTCTTCCTGCGCGACTGGGACCTGCTGGTCGAGCGGGTCGCATCGCTCATTCCCCGCGATTACCTGGGCACGGTCAGCCGGCTGGCGCGCGAATCCAGCGATGTGCTCGGCGCGTTCCTGCGCGGGCAGTTCATGGTGATGCTGGTGTTGGGCGTGCTGTACGGCCTGGGGTTGTGGGCGGTGGGGCTGGACCTGGGCATCCTGATCGGATTCATCGCCGGACTGCTGACGTTCGTGCCTTACCTCGGTCCGGCCAGCGGCATCATCCTGGGCTTGATCGCCGCGCTGGTGCAGTACGGCGACTGGCAGCATGTCGTCGGGGTGCTGGTCGTCTTCGGCGTCGGACAGATGATCGAGAGCTACGCACTCACGCCCAAGCTGGTCGGAGACCGCATCGGTTTGCACCCGGTCGCGGTGATCTTCGCGGTGCTGGCCGGCGGGCAGTTGTTCGGCTTCCTCGGCATGCTGCTGGCATTGCCGGTTGCCGCCGTCACCAACGTGCTGCTGCGCTATGCGCAGGATCGTTACCGCCACAGCAAGTTGTATGTTGGCGAACATTCCGCGGGCACGCTGGTAGCGGCCGATCCACTGGCCGATCCACACCTGGCTCCGCGGGCGGATCAGGACGAGAAGTAAGAGGCCCGCAGTGAG
>DATDBD010000022.1:0-2913 GCA_036525015.1 Lysobacter sp. | reverse complement strand
GGCCAAGGAGTTGCGGCTGGATGCGGAGCAACGCCTCAAGCGCGGCGAATTGAGCGTGCTGGTGGCGACTGCATCGCTGGAGCTGGGCATCGACATCGGCGATGTCGACCTGGTCTGCCAGCTCGGCTCGCCGCGCTCGATTGCTGCTTTCCTGCAGCGTGTCGGCCGCTCCGGCCACCAGGTCGGCGGGGTGCCCAAGGGCCGGCTGTTTCCACAGACGCGCGATGAACTGGTCGAATGCGCGGCGTTGCTCGACAGCGTGCGCCGCGGCGAACTGGACGCGCTGGTGATGCCGGTCGCGCCGCTGGACGTGCTGGCGCAGCAGATCGTCGCCGAAGTCTCGTGCCGCGAATGGGAAGAGGACGCGCTCTACGACTGGGTGCGTCGCGCGTGGCCGTATGCGCGGATGGAGCGCAAGGATTTCGACGCCGTGGTGCGGATGCTCGCCGACGGCTTCACCACGCGGCGCGGCATCCGCGCCGGCTATCTGCATCGCGATGCGGTCAACCGCAAACTGCGCGGCCGCCAGGGCGGCCGCATGACCGCGCTGATGTCGGGCGGCACGATCCCGGACATGGCCGACTACACGGTGATCCTGGAGCCGCAGGCCCACAACATCGGCACGGTCAACGAGGATTTCGCCATCGAGAGCATGGCCGGCGACATCTTCCAGTTAGGCAATACCAGCTATCGCATCCTGCGCGTGGAACCGGGCAAGGTTCGCGTGGAGGACGCCGAAGGCGCGCCACCGAGCATTCCGTTCTGGCTCGGCGAGGCGCCCGGGCGCACGGATGAGTTGTCGTTCGCGGTGTCGCGCTTGCGTGAGGATGTGGCGCAGCGCCTTGAGCTCCTCCCGGGAGAGGGGGGCGGAAGCGCCGGACACGCATTCCAATGGCTCACAGACGAGCTGAACCTGCCGACCGCCGCTGCCGAACAGATCATCGATTACCTGGCCCGCACCCTGTCCGCGCTGGGCGAGATGCCCAGCCAGGACACCATCGTGCTGGAGCGCTTCTTCGACGATTCCGGCGGCACGCAGCTGGTCATCCACACGCCCTACGGCAGCCGCGTCAATCGCGCCTGGGGCCTGGCGCTGCGCAAGCGCTTCTGCCGCAAGTTCAACTTCGAGCTGCAGGCCGCGGCGACCGAGGACGCCATCGTGCTGTCGCTGTCGACCAGCCACAGCTTCCCGCTGGACGAAGTGTCGCGCTACCTGCATTCCAGCTCCGCCTGCGACGTACTGATCCAGGCGTTGCTCGACGCACCGCTATTCGGCGTGCGCTGGCGCTGGAACGCGACCACGGCGCTGGCGCTGCCGCGCTTCGTCGGTGGCAAGAAGGTGCCCCCGCAACTGCAGCGGATGAAATCCGAGGACCTGCTTGCGACCGTGTTCCCCGACCAGGTGGCCTGCGCCGAGAACCTGGTGGGCGAGCGTGAAGTACCCGATCACCCGCTGGTGGCGCAGACCTTGCAGGATTGCCTGCACGAGGCGATGGACGTCGATGGCTGGTTGCAGTTGCTGCGCGCACTGGAATCGGGCGAGGTGAAGATCGTTGCCCGCGACCTGATGGCGCCATCGCCATTCGCCGCCGAGGCGCTCAATGCGCGACCGTATTCGTTCCTTGACGACGCCCCGCTGGAGGAGCGCCGCACCCAGGCGGTGCAGACGCGCCGCTATGCCGACCCTCAAAGTCCGGACGACCTGGGACGCCTCGACAGCGATGCGATCGAGGCCGTGCGCGAGGAAGCCTGGCCGCAGGTACGCAATGCCGACGAGATGCACGAGGCGCTGATGGGGCTGGGCGTCGTCACTGCGCGCGAAGTGCGTGAGAACGGATGGGCGGACTGGCTGCAGAAGTTGGCCAAGGCGCATCGGACCACGCGCCTGGAGCCGCCGGTGGCGGGTAGCGTGGTTGCGCTCGGCAGTACCGACGGACACGGTCTTTGGGTCGCCGCCGAGCGCCTGCCGCAATTGCGAGCGGTATTCCCCGAAGCACCGCTGAAACCCGCGATCGAGGCACCCGCCGAGTACGCGCAACAACCTTGGAACCGCGAGGATGCGCTCGTGGAGTTGCTGCGTTCGCGCCTGACCGGATTGGGGCCGGTACCGGCACGCGTGTTGGTCAGCGACATGTCGTTGCCGCGCGGCGATATCGACATGGCGCTGCTGCACCTCCAGGGCGAAGGCTACGCCATGCAGGGCCGGTTCTCGCCTGGCGCGACGGAGGACGAGTGGTGCGAGCGGCATCTGCTGGCGCGCATCCACCGCTACACGCTCAAGCGTCTTCGTCGCGAGATCGAACCGGTCGAGCCACGCGATTTCATGCGCTTCCTTTTCGACTGGCAGCGCGTCAGTCCGGCCACGCGCGTCAACGGCCCGGAGGCATTGGAAGGCGTGCTGGCGCAACTGGAAGGCTTCGAGGCACCGGCCGCTGCGTGGGAGACCGAACTGCTGCCAGCGCGCATGGTCGACTACTCGATCGCCTGGCTCGACGACCTGTGTACGGCGGGCCGCACTTTGTGGACGCGCCTTCGCGCCAATAGCAACGAAGGCGTCGGACGTGGCGCGACCTCGGTGCGCGCCACGCCGGTCGTGCTGCTGCCACGACGCAACGCGCTGATGTGGACGAAGCTGGCGCCGATGTCGGCGGCCGACGAATCGCTGTCATCGCGAGCGCAACGCGTGGTCGATTACCTCGGCGAGCACGGCGCGTCGTTCTTCGACGAGCTGGTGACGGGCGCGCACCTGCTGCGCACCGAGCTTGAGGATGCGCTGGCCGAGCTGGTCGCGCACGGCCGCGTGCACTGCGACAGTTATGCCGGCCTGCGTGCATTGCTGGTGCCGGCCTCGAAGCGGCCCAGCGCGCAATCGCACCGTCGTCGCCGCGCCGCGTTGTTCGGCATCGAGGATGC
>DATDBD010000021.1:0-5707 GCA_036525015.1 Lysobacter sp. | reverse complement strand
GCGGTGGCGTTGTCGCCGTTGGCCCAGGTGATCTCGTTCGCATCGACCAGGCCGTCACCGTCCAGGTCGATCCAGGAGCCGAGCGCGGTGGTGTTGTTGCCGGTGGCGGTGGTTTCGTCGCCGACCGCGGTCGAGCCGGCGCCGTTCGCCTTGGCGTCCGGTCCGCAGGCCAGGGCTTCGGCGCCCGGCGCGGAACTGTCGACGGCGACGGGCGCGCCGGCGGCGTCGACCAGCTGGCAATTGGTGCCGGCATAGACCGGCATGGAAAGGGCCGATAGGAGCGCGGCAGTCAGGGCATGACGGTGCAGGCGATGCAGGTGCGGCAGTTTCGCGGACATGACGGTTCTCAAAAGGAATGGACGGGGCCGGCCCCGGCGCATACCTCCGCCCCCTGCCGAAACTCCCCGCACCCAACCTGCGCGCCACCCCTGCGGATGACTTGAACCGGCCATCAAAACGCCAGTCCAGCCATCACAATTCGATGACAGGGCCGCTACAACGTCATGAATTTTCTAGGCTTATCGAAATCGATCCGCCAGGCGCCCGCCTCCCGCCAGAAAAAGGGCCAGCGATGCCGCCCTCTGCGGCGCGGCCCGGCTCCCCACAGACTCGATTAGCTCCGCGCGGGCACCGGCGTCGCGCTTGACCTGCATCAACGCACCGCGTGCGGCGATCAATACGCTGGTCTTGCCGGCGCCACGCCATGGTGGCAGTCGCACCGGCCACGGAGACGAGCATGAACATCCCACTCGCGGTCCCACGCAATGACAACGTGGAGGCGCCCGATCGCCTCGGCCGCGACGCGCTCGACGCCTGCTTCCTCGGTCCTTATGGCGAGAACGACGCCCTGCTGGAAAAGCTCGTCGTCGAATTCCTGCGCGACCACGTGTACTGGCGGCGCAACTTCCATCCGGAAGACCCGCCGGCGATCCCCACGCGCGCAGCACAGCAGCCCGGCTACCAGGCCTTCGAGGCGCGCATGCGGCGCGAGCTGCACACCCTGTCGGCGGCGCTGAAGAAGTCGGTGCCGTTCCACAGCCCGCGCTACATCGGCCACATGGCCTCGGACCTGTTGCTGCCGGGGCTGGCCGCGCAGCTGCTCACCCTGCCCTACAACCCCAACAACGTCAGCGAGGACGCCGCGCCCGTCACCGTCGAACTGGAGGTGCGCGCCGGCCTGCAACTGGCGCGCATGCTCGGCTACCCCGACGACCCGTCGCGCGAGGCGTGCGCCTTTGGCCACCTGACCTCCGGCGGCACGCTCGCCAACTACCAGGCATTGCGCCTGGCGCTGGCATCCAAGGCGTTCCCGGTGGCGCTGCGCGCCGCGGATGTGCCGGACATCGGTGTGCCACCGGACGACTGGGAGGCTTTCAATCTCGGCAACGATGGCACCATCGCGTTGCTGGGCCGCTGGCAGCGCTGGCTGGCCGAGCAGTCGCCCGCGCAGCGCAGCGCCTGGCAGGCGCGGGTGCAGTCCGAACGGCTCGAAACGATGGGCCTGACCGATTTCTTCGCACGGCATACCGACCTGCGCCCGCCGCGCGTGCTCGCGCCGGTCACCGCGCACTACTCGTGGAGCAAGGGCCTCAAATTGCTCGGCCTGGGCCGTGCGCAACTGGAACTGCTGCCCGAGCGCAGCATGCGCCTGGATGCCGATGCGCTGTGCGACGCGCTGGAGCGCTGTCTGCGCGAGCGCCAGCCGGTGCTGATGGTGGTCGCGGTGCTGGGGACGACCGAATACGGCACCATCGACCCGGTCGATCGCGTGGTCGCCGCGCGCGAGGCGATGCGTCCGCGAGGGCTGGGCTTCACCGTCCACGTCGACGGCGCCTGGGGCGGCTATCTCGCCACGCTGTTCCGCAACCCCGACGGCAGCCTGCGCGACCGCGCCGAGGTCGGCTCGGAGTTCGCCCGCTTCCCGCAGCCGGAAGTGCACGCCGCATTCGCCGCGCTGGGCGACACCGATTCGGTCACCGTCGATCCGCACAAGCTCGGCTACCTACCCTACGGCGCGGGCGCGTTCATCTGCCGCGACCACCGCGCGATGGCGCTGCTCGCCGAGGAGGCCGACTACGTGTTCGACGGCGAAGGCGCCACCGACTACATGGCGCGCTATCGGCGCCTGGGCCAGTTCGTCCCGGAAGGCTCCAAGGCCGGCGCCGCAGCGGCCGCCGTGTACGTCACCCATCGCGTGCTACCACTGGACCATGCGCATTTCGGCCAGTTGCCGAAGCAGACCGTGCTCGCCGCCGAAGCATTCCACGCCCGCGCGGAGCGTTTCGCCGAGGAACTCGGCGACGTCGTGCACGCCTGCGTGCCGTTCGCGCCGGACAGCAACCTGGTGTGCCTCGCGCTCAATCCCGCCGGCAATCGCGACGTTGGCCGTGCCAACGCCTTCGCTCGCCGCCTTCACGAGGAGCTGCGCTGCGACCCGCACCGTCCGCTGCAGGTCAAGGAATTCTTCGGCTCGATGACCACGCTGCGGCCCGATGCCCTCGCCGCGGCGGAACTGGAACGCATCGCCGCGCAGCTGCGACTGGATCCGGCGAGCTTCGGCCCGGATGCGGACCGGCTGGTGATCCTGCGGCACACGCTGATGAACCCCTACCTGATCGACCGCGAGAACGGCATCAGCTACATCGACCGCTATTTCGACTATCTGGCCACGCTCGTGCGTGCGCTTGCCTGAGGCGACCGCCATGTCGCTCGCGACCACAGCGCCCGTTGCCTTCGATGCGGCCCCTGCCAAGCGCGCAGCGCAGCGCGACTGGAGCCGGCTTGCGCTGGCGAAGCTGCAGCAGGAAGCCGCGCGCTCTGCCGACACACATCTGCTGCGCGTGGACCTGCCGGGCTTTCCCGACATCGCCTTCTATTTCAAAGACGAAGCGGCCCATCCGACGGGCAGCCTGAAGCACCGCCTCGCGCGTTCGCTGTTCCTGTACGCGTTGTGCAACGGCCGCCTGCATGAGGGCCAAACCGTCGTCGACGCCTCCTCGGGCAGCACGGCGATCTCGGAGGCGTGGTTCGCGCGCCTGCTGGGCCTGCCCTTCGTTGCGGTGATGCCGGCTTGTACCGCCCCGCGCAAGATCGCCGATGTCGAGGCGCTCGGCGGCACCTGCGACCTGGTGGACGACCCCGCCGACGTGCACGCGCGCGCGGCCTGGCACGCTGCACGCGGCGCCTGCCATCTCGACCAGTTTGGCCTGGCCGAACGTGCCACCGACTGGCGCGGCAACAACAACATCGCCGAGTCGATCATCCAGCAGATGGCATGCGAGCCGGATCCGGAACCTACGTGGATCGTCTGCGGCGCCGGCACCGGCGGCACGTCGGCGACGATCGGCCGTTACCTGCGCTATCGCGGCCTGCGCACGCGGCTGTGCGTCGCCGAACCGTCCGGCAGCGGCTTCGTCCATGGCTGGCGCACGCGCGATCCGCAGGCGCGTGCCAGCCAGCCGACGCTGATCGAAGGCATCGGCCGGCCGAGGGTCGAATCGGGTTTCATCTTCGATGTGGTCGACCAGGTGATCGAGGTCGAGGACGCCGACTCCATCGCCGCCGCATGGCGGCTGGAGGAACTGTTCGGCCGCCGCTACGGCGGCTCGTCGGGGACCGACCTGGTCGCCTGCCTGCAACTGGCCGCATCGATGCGCGCACGCGGCGAGCGCGGCAGTATCGTCAGTCTGTTGTGCGACCGAGGCGAGCGCTACGAACAGACGCTGTTCGATCGCGACTGGTTGCGCGCACGCGGCGTCGATCCGATGCCCGCGCGCGCTCGCATCGCCCAGTGCCTGGCTACGGGCACCTGGCCGTAAGGCATTTGGCTTTCAAAGCCGGCGGCGTTACTTCAACAACTGCCGCGCACGTTCCTGCAGCGCGCGCCACGAGGCTTCCCACTCGCCCTCACGGGGCGTGATGCGCGCGATCAGGGCCAGGGCCGATTCGAGGTCCTGCGTGCGTGCCAGCAACGCGTCGTAGTCGCCGGCCCGGACCAGTTCGACCTTGCGGTCCTGGCACACGCCCACGCACGGCTGCGGCGCATCGACCTTGCCGCAGCCGATGCAACGCCAGCCGGCGATACGCTCGGTCATTCAAGCCGCTTCAGCTGCAACTGCCGCAGCAGTTGCTGCCTTCGTCATCGGCGGCGCCGCCGGCCACGGTGAAGTCGATCATGACGCCACCGGCTTCACGGGCGCGGTATTCGATCAGCAGTGCATCGCCATAGCGTTGCTGCAACTGCGTGAGCAGCGGCAGCGGATCGTGGTCATTGACGAAACGCATCGTCTCGCCGGGCTTGAGCGCATCGAGCGCACCGAGGATCGCCGCATGGCGGAAGCGCTTGCCGATGCCACGGGCGTCGAAGGGATAGACCTGCTGGGTGTTGAGGGAAGAAATCATCGGTGCACCATCGTCTTCTTTGCGGAGGCTTCAGCATCGCCGGCCGCGCAGGCGCTGCCATTGACCTGGATCAGGCCGGAGGCAATTGCGTGGGATCCCGCTTTACTTCGCCTGCCGCGCTGCCGGGTCGTCGAACTGGCGTGCGTAGTCGGCCACTGCCTTTCGCATCGGCGCGATGACGGTCAGGTTGCCTGGATCGCGCTTGAGAGCGCCGGCGCCCTGCAGCAACGGTGCGATGATCGCGTGCAGCGCAGCATCGGCGTCCGGCGCCAACGCGCAGTGGGCGACCATGTCGCGCACGTGACCTTCGATCTTGTCCGCGAGCAGCACGGCCTGATCCGGCCCCATGTGGCCGTGTTCGTAATGGTCGAGCGCATCGACCGCAATGCGGATGCCCTGCATGCCCTCGCGCAGCGGCGCGTCGGTGGCCCAGCGTTGCCCCGCAGCCGGCGCGGAACGGGCCGCCGCATCAAGCAGGTCATGCGACGCGCGGTGTCCCGCGTGGGCCGGCTCGCCCATCAAGCCGGCCGCGCACAGCAGCGTCATTGAAAGCAGAAGTAATCGCATGCGGCACCTGCGTGGATGGGTCGGTCTCCATCGTCGCTCCGCGCGACGGTGGTCGACCTGACATAAGTCAACGCCGGTCACGATTGTGGGAGACCGAACCCGCTCTCGATTGGGCATGGGAGGCGGGGGTGGTGTCCGCGCCAAGGCGAACGGACACCCAAACCAGATGGTGAAACCTGTCTCGTATGGCGTGTCGGATGGTGGGTATTCAGCAACCCACCATCCCGCGGATCAGATCTTCGCGAACACCAGCGTCGCGTTGGTTCCGCCAAAACCGAAACTGTTCGACATCACCGTGCGCAACGGCGCCTCGCGCATCTCGCGCAACACCGGGAAACCCTCGGCACGCGGATCCAGTGTTTCGATGTTCGACGACGCCGCCATGAACCCGCCGCGCAGCATCAGCAGGCTGTAGATCGCTTCGTGCACGCTGGCCGCGCCCAGCGAATGCCCCGTCAGCGCCTTGGTCGAGGACAGCGGCGGCACCTCGCCTGCGAACGCGGCACGCACCGCTTCGAGTTCGACGATGTCGCCCAGCGGTGTCGAAGTACCGTGGGTGTTGAGGTAGTCGATGCGGCCAACATCTCCATCCTGGCCCTCCATTCCCGCCATGGCCATGCGCATGCAGCGCACCGCGCCTTCGCCGTTGGGCGCGACCATGTCGGCGCCGTCGGAGGTGACGCCATAGCCGACCAGCTCCGCATGGATGTGCGCGCCACGGGCCTTCGCGTGTTCGTAA
>DATDBD010000020.1:0-4469 GCA_036525015.1 Lysobacter sp. | reverse complement strand
TGACCAGCCTGCTGCTGCTCGGCATTCCGCTGGTGTTGCTTGGAAATTCGCTGGCCGGCCAGGTCACCGATCTCTACCATTCCGTCGAGAACCATACGCTGGCCATCAAGCCGCCCAATCCCAAGATCGCCGAGTTGCCTCTGGTCGGCGACAAGATCTACAACACGTGGAACGACGCGGCCGCCAACCTGCCGGCGTACGTCGTGAAGCACAAGGAAGTGATCAAGGACTACGCGCGCAAGGCGCTGGCGATGGTGGCAGGCGGCGCACTGGCGGTACTGGCGTTCCTGGCCGCGCTTGCGGTGGCCGGGATCATGATGGTCTATGAGGAGTCGGGTAGGCGCGGCTTCGAACGCATCCTGGTGCGGCTGACCGATCCGGAGCGTGGACCAAGGCTGCTGAACCTCGCGGTCGCTACCGTCCGGTCCGTGGCAGTGGGCGTGGTAGGCGTGGCCTTCATCCAGGCCATCCTGCTGGGCGTGGGCTTCCTGCTGGCCGGCATTCCGGGCGCTGGCGTGCTGGCGCTACTGACGATGTTCCTCGGCATCCTGCAGTTGCCGGCGCTGCTCATCTCGCTGCCCGCAGTGGGGTATCTGTGGGCGGCGGGCGAAGGCTCCACGACCATGAAGATCATCTTCAGTATCTACCTGGTCATCGCCGGCATGGCCGACAACGTACTCAAGCCGTTGCTGTTGGGCCGTGGCGTGGATGTGCCGATGCTGGTGGTGCTGATCGGCGCGATCGGAGGCATGGTCACCGGCGGCATCACCGGTCTGTTTGTCGGCGCGGTGGTGTTGGCCCTGAGCTACAAGATCTTCATGGAATGGGTCGATACACCCGATGCCGTCGCGCCGCTGCCTCCGGCACCGTCGGCGGACGCCGTACGCACGGACACGCCGACCTAGTCCTTCAATCCAATGATCGCGGGCCAACGCCAGGCGCGAGGCATCGGGACCGCGTTCGTCCTGGCGACGGCCGTGCTGCTGAGCGCCTGCACCACGCTCGGGCCCGACTACAAAGAGCCCGAGGTGGCCTGGCTCAAGTCGTGGCAGTCCGACCTGTACGGCCAGCTCGAAAGCCCTGAGCAGCAGACGCAGGTCGACCTGCGCTTCTGGTGGCAGGCCTTCAACGATCCGGTGTTGAACGGGCTGATCGAAACCGCGCGCCGCGAGAATCCGTCACTGCGCATCGCCGGGCTGCGGATCCTGGAAAGCCGCGCCGTGCTCGGCATCGCCAGCGCCAACCAGTACCCGCAACTGCAGCAGATCAGCGGCGCGGCCACCTACGTCGACAACAAGCAAAGCGGCGGCGCCGGCCCCGACATCCACCAGAACTACGGCGCTTTCAGCGCCGGCTTCGATCTGGCCTGGGAACTGGATTTCTGGGGTCGCTTCCGGCGCGGCATCGAATCGGCCGAGGCCGGTTTCTTCGCGTCCATCACCAACCAGCAGGACGTGCAGGTGCTGCTGAGCGCACAGGTGGCGGACCTCTACTACGCCTACCGCACGACGTTGCTGCGGATCAAGATCGCCCAGGACAACGTTGCCTTGCAAAAACGCAGCCTCGAGATCACCGAGCAGTTGTTCCGCGGCGGACAGGAAACCGAGTTGGACCTGCAGCAGGCGAAGTCGCAGTACCTGGGCACGCTGGCCACCATCCCGGAACAGGAGGCGAACCTGGTCCGCTTCCGCAATGCGTTGTCGGCGCTGCTGGGACGGCCGCCGGGCGACATACCGGAGCTGGCTTCAGCGGGTGGGCCGCTTCCGACCGTCGAGAAGGCGGTGATCACGGAAATACCCGCGCGCCTGTTGCTGCGTCGCCCCGACATACGCACCGCCGCATGGCAGGTCGCGGCGCAGTCGGCGCAGATCGGCATCGCGCAGGCCGATTACTTTCCGGCCATCACGCTGCTGGGCAGCATCGGCTGGTCGACCAATACATCGGATGGCAGTCCGGAAATCCGCAGCTTCGTGGGCGGTCCCGCGCTGACCTGGAACATCTTCGACTACGGTCGGATCCGCAACAACGTGCGAGTTCAGGACGCGCGCCTGCAACAGTCGATCGAACTGTTCCAGAACAGTGCGCTGCTGGCGGCGCAGGAAATCGACGATGCCGCGATCAGCGTGGTCAAGACAGGCGAGCAGCAGGAACCGTTGAGCGGCGCGGCGCGGGCGGCGGAGCGTTCGCTGGAACTGGCCAATACGCTCTACCAGGAAGGCTACGCGGACTTCGAGCGTGTGCTGGACGCGCAGCGCGTTTTATTCACGCAGACCGAGCGCGAACTGCTCAACATCAGTGCGCACATCAGCGCGGTCATCACCTTGTACAAGGCGGTCGGAGGCGGTTGGGTGGACATGCCGATGGAGCAGATGCTGCCCGAGACCGTGCGCGAGCAGATGCAGACGAGGACCAAGTGGGGCGATCTGCTGACGGCGCCGCTGCCGGCCAGCGCGGACGGGCAGGCGAGCCAAACCGGGGAATCGAAATGAGTCCAGTCGAAGAAAAAGGCGGAAGCGGCGGCGCCGCGCCCGCGGGCGGCGAAGCGAAGGCCGACGGCGCCGCGAAGAACGGCCAGCAAGCCACGACAAAATCCGTCAAGAAGGGCGGACGCATCGTCGCCATCGTGATCGTGGTGAGCCTGCTGCTGTACCTGTTCGGCGACCGCTACACCCCGTACACGTCGCAGGCCAGAGTGGATGGCTTCGTCGTCGGCGTAGCGCCGAAGGTCGCCGGCGAGGTGACCAAGGTGTCCGTCATCAACAACCAGACCGTGAAGGAAGGGCAGCCGCTGATCGAGATCGACCGCTCGCAATACCGCATCGCCCTGGCCAAGGCACGCTCCGACCTCGCCAACGCCCGCAAGCAGGTGGGGGCCGGTGGCGCGGCCGTGGAGGCGGCCCGCGCCGCACTGCTGGCCGCGCGCGCCAACGAGGTGAAGGCGCGACAGGATGCGACACGACTGCGCCGCCTGCGCGAACAGGACCCGGGCACGATCTCGGTACGCCGCCAGGAAATCGCCGACGCCAGCTACGAGGCGGCCAAGGCCCAGGTGACCGCCGCCGAGGCCGACATCCGTCGGGCCATCGACACGATGGGCGGCCTGAACATCGAAGAGAACACGATCCTCCAGACCGCGTTGACCGCCGTCGACAAGGCGGAGCTGGACATGACCAATACGCTGGTCCCGGCGCCGTCGGACGGCGTCATCACCGATCTTCGCACCGACGTGGGCATGTACGCCGGCACCGGCAGCCCGGTGCTGACGCTGATCGCGATCCGCAACGTGTGGATCAATGCTGAGTTCACCGAGAACAACCTGGGCCACATGAAGGTGGGGACGCCGGTCGACATCGTGTTCGACGTACTGCCAGGACGCGTCTACCAGGGCAAGGTACGCAGCATCGGCCTGGGCGTCAGCGGCAGCCGCAACCCGCCCACGGGCACGTTACCGACGATCCAGAACGACCGCGACTGGTTGCGGCAATCGCAGCGGTTCCCGGTGATCATCGATTTCGATGCCAAACAGGATGCGGAGCTGCGCGAGGCGGTGCGTGTCGGCGGGCAGGCCGCCCTCATCGCCTATGGAGAAGGCAGTTGGCTCCTGAAGCCGCTCGGCAAAATCTACATCCGCATCGCGAGCTGGCTGACGTATGCCTACTGAGCGGGCCAGTTGAGAGAGAGCCGATGCCGTGATGCCGCTGGGCGCCAGGCGTACGTTCCGATTCGGTGCCGTCGTGGCGCTGTCGCTGGTGCTGGCCTATGGCCTTGCCACGCCGATGCCCTTTCTGGCACCGATCTTCGCGGTGTTGCTGACGGCCGCGCCGGCCCCGCCGATGGGACCGAAGCAACTGTTGGGACTGTTGGTGGTCGTGGCCATCACCCTGGGCATCGGGCTGGTCCTGATGCCGCTACTGAGGATCTACCCGATCTCGGGCGTGATGACGATCGCCGCCGGTCTGTTCGCCAGCACCTACCTGGGCGTGGGAAAGGGCAAGGCCATGGTAGGGACGCTGCTGACGATCGGCCTGACGATGATTCCCGCCGCGGGGCTGCTGGAAATCACCCTGGCCCGAACGGTCGTGAAAGGATTGCTGATCGGCATTGGGATGGTCGTCGTCTGCCAGTGGATCGTCTATCCATTGTTCCGGGAAGACCCGGTCAGGGCAGCGCCGCCGAAGGCGCCGCCCGCGGATCCGCGAACCGCTGTTTGGCTCGCGCTGCGCACCACGCTGATCGTGTTGCCGTCGGTGATGCTGGCATTCACCAATCCCTCGTTGTACATGCCGCTGATCATGAAGTCGGTGATGCTGGGACAGCAGGGCTGCCTGGTCACCGCACGCGCCGCCGGGTATGAACTGCTCGGTTCCACGTTCCTGGGAGGCGCCTGCGCGATCGCATTCTGGTTCGCGTTGAAGTTCTGGCCAAGCCTGTGGATGTTTGGCCTGTGGATGCTGCTGTTCGGCATGTAT
>DATDBD010000019.1:0-6210 GCA_036525015.1 Lysobacter sp. | reverse complement strand
AAGCATCGCCGAGCAGGGCAAGCTCAGCGACGAATTGCGCGCCGACATCGAGGCCGCCGACAGCAAGGCGCGACTGGAAGACCTGTACCTGCCGTACAAGCCCAAGCGCCGCACGCGTGCGCAGATCGCGCGCGAGGCGGGGCTGGAACCGCTTGCTGACGGACTGCTCGCCGATCCGATGCTCACGCCGGAGGAATTCGCTGGCGGCTTTGTCGATGCCGAGAAGGGTGTGGCCGACACCAAGGCCGCGCTCGACGGTGCGCGCGCCATCCTGATGGAGCGTTGGGGCGAAGACGCACAACTGGTGGGCGAACTGCGTTCCTGGTTGCACGAAGTCGGTGTGATCCGCGCACGCGTGGCCGAGGGCAAGGAAAACGAAGGCGCCAAGTACCGCGACTACTTCGATCACACCGAAGCGCTGGCGAAGATCCCGTCGCACCGCCTGCTGGCGCTGTTCCGTGGCCGTCGCGAGGAGTTCCTGTTCCTCGACCTCGATCCGGGCACCGATGCAGAAGCCGGCCACCTGCTGGCCGAAGGCCGCGTCGCCGTGCACGTCGGCATCAAGGCGCAGGGACGTCCGGCAGACAAGTGGCTGCTCGACAGTTGCCGCCTGACCTGGAAGGCGAAGCTGCACCTGCACCTGCTGCTCGATCTGTTCTCGCAGGCGCGCGAAAAGGCCGAGGCCGAAGCGATCGACGTGTTCGGCGACAACCTCAAGGATCTGCTGCTAGCCGCGCCGGCGGGACCGAAGGCCGTGCTCGGCCTGGACCCGGGCCTGCGCACAGGCGTCAAGGTGGCCGTCGTCGACCGCACCGGCAAGCTGGTCGACACCGCGACGATCTATCCGCACGAACCCAAGCGCCAGTGGGACCAGTCGTTGCATGTGCTGCGCGCCCTATGCGTCAAACACCAGGTCGAACTGATCGCGATCGGCAACGGCACCGCCTCGCGCGAGACCGACAAGCTCGCCGGCGACGTGATCAAGCTCGCGCCCGAAATCAAAATGCAGAAGATCGTGGTGAGCGAGGCGGGCGCGTCGGTGTACTCGGCGTCCGAGTTCGCCGCGAAGGAATTTCCGAACCTGGACGTATCGATTCGCGGCGCGGTGTCGATCGCGCGCCGCCTGCAGGATCCGCTGGCCGAGCTGGTCAAGATCGAGCCCAAGGCCATTGGCGTGGGCCAGTACCAGCACGACGTCGACCAGTTCCGCCTGATGCGTGCGCTCGACGCCAGGGTCGAGGACTGTGTGAACGCCGTCGGCGTCGACGTGAACACCGCGTCGGCCGCGCTGCTGACGCGTGTGTCCGGCCTGTCGTCGACCGTGGCCGAGAACATCGTCGTCTACCGCGATCAGAACGGCGCCTTTCGCAGCCGCAAGGAGTTGCTGAAAGTGCCGCGCCTTGGCGACAAGACGTTCGAGCAGTGCGCCGGCTTCCTGCGCATCGCCGATGGCGATCAACCTCTGGATGCTTCTTCGGTCCACCCGGAGGCCTATCCGGTGGTCGAACGCATCCTCGAGCAGTGCGGGCGCCAGGTGGGCGTGTCTGATGTAAAGCGGGTGATCGGCGATGCGCCGCTGCTGCGCGGTCTGAAGGCCGAGCAGTTCACCGACGAGAAGTTCGGCGTACCGACCGTGCGCGACATCCTGAAGGAACTCGAAAAGCCGGGTCGCGACCCGCGTCCCGAGTTCAAGGCGGCGCGCTTCGCCGACGGCGTGGAGAACATCAAGGACCTGCAGGTCGGCATGATCCTGGAGGGCGTGGTCAGCAACGTCGCCGCGTTCGGCGCGTTCGTCGACATCGGAGTCCACCAGGACGGCCTGATCCACATCTCGGCGCTGTCGGACAAGTACGTGAAGGACCCGCGTGAAGTCGTCAAGGCGGGCGACGTGGTCAAGGTGCGCGTGATCGAGGTCGACATCCCGCGCAAGCGCATCGCGTTGACGCGACGCCTGGACGACAGCGTGCCCGCTCCGCGTCCATCGCGCGAGGAGCGCGCTGCGCCGCGCGGCGGTGGCCGGGCGGACAATCGCGGCCAGCGCGAACCTGCGCGTGGCAGTTTTGGCGGCGGCAAGACCGCACCGGCTCCCGCCAACAACGCCCTCGCAGACGCCTTCGTTCGAGCCAAGCGCGGGAACTGAGTCTCCCCGCGCGACACAAAGAAAAAGCCCGCCGGAAGGCGGGTTTTTTTGAGGAGAGTGCGTGTTACCGCACCTCTAGCCGCAACAGGGCTTGTGCTGCTGAACTGGCGGGCAGGGGACTGAGCCGTAAGAGCAGAAGACGCAGCAATCGCCTTGCTTGGGTTCCAGCAGTTCGCCACACCCGTGGCACGAATAGAAAAACCAGCACGCGTCGGTGGGCATGGTTTCCTCGGTTGCGTGCCCGCATTGCGGGCAAGTCAGGATGCTGTTCAGTTCAAGGGCCGTCATCGAACAAGTATCTCATCACTTGGAAATGGGGGCGACGCCGATTCAGTGCGCCCATTCCATCTGTACCCAGGCCTTGGTGGTGTCCCGCGCGAAGCCGTCCGCGCTGTAGTCAGCCAGCTTGAGCAGGCCTTTGACCGGGCCGTATACGGGGAAGCCGAACGACGCGTTCCATTCGCTGCCATAGCCCCCTCCGGTGTCGGCCTCGTAGTCGTGCCACGCCAGCACCCAGTCGTATTTGCCATCGCCGAGCTTGCCGCCGGCGCTGAGGTAGCGGTCCTCGAGCCCGCCCGGCGGGGTGGTATTGAACTTGTCGGCCCAGCCGTTGAACACATGCAGTGTGGCCAGTGGCGTCTGCAGTGAGTGCTGGCCATTGCCGCCGAGGTGTTCCCAGCCGGCTCGCCAGGTGACGCGTGCATGCGTGAGCGACGGCTCCAGCAGCCAGTAGTGGTGCGAGAACGACAGCGGGTTGCTGGCATATTCGTGCTGTTCGGCCAGTTCGAGCGCCAGGCCCCAGCCGCGGCCGTCGCGCACGGCGTCGGTGACCGCGCGCACGCCGTAGCTCGCGGTGGAGGCGGTGGCGACGTCCTCGTCGTCGTGCAGGTACGCGTAGCCGACGACCTGTTGAATGCCGTGCTTCCAAGCCAGGTCAAACAAGTGCGTGTCGAGCTCACGCCTGCGTGCGAGCGGATCGATCGCCTGGTCGCCGTTGACGCGGTTCACTTGGTCGAGCCAGGCGTAACGCGCGGTCAGGCCCGGCGCAAGCGTGGCGTCGAATGCGAGTGCGTCGAAGGTCTGTTCGTTCTGGCGCCAGCCGCTGTTGCCGATCCAGCGCTGGTTGTCGAATTGCAGGCGCTGGCGGCCGGCCGTGGCGTGCAGTTTTGCGGACTTCCAGTCCAGCCATGCCTGATTGAGTTGCGCGCCTTCGGGATCGGCGATCGTGGGATAGGCGATGCGGCCGTTGGCCCCGCTGTTGTAATCATCGCCGGCGCTGGCAACGCCTTCGCCTTCGACCAGCATCGACCAGCCCGCGCCAAACCGGAAACGCAGGCCCAGTCGCAGGCGCAGGGTCGTCGCGTTGGCCTCGGGGCCGAAGGCGTCGTCGTCGACGTTCTCGTAGCGCAGCCTGGCGTTCCATTCCGGGCTCACGCCGGGCCCGGTAGGGGGCGGGTCCGCCGCATGTGCCGGGGACAATAGCCATGGTGCGAGCAACAGGAAGGCCGCGAGCACCGGACGAACGCTACGCATGTCGAAAAATCCCTTTGGAAGACTGCGTATCAGCCTCGCATCGTCCGCGACGCCAGCTTTGACTCAGGTCAAACGGCAGCTTCCAAGCCGTCGCAACATCATCCCGGGTTGACCTGGGTCAACGCTGCGGCTTCAGGCGGTAGAGCGGCTCCCAGATGGCCAGGCGAGGCTGGTCGGCCACGCAACGACCGCTTTCGACCCAAAGGGGACATTCTCGGCATTTCCAGTGGGTGGCTTGCGGTCGCCCGCAAGCCACCCGGTATAGCAGCGTCGTGAGGGCGCCCCAGTCAACTGCGTGGCATGAGCGATTCCACTATCTGATCGATCGAGAAGCTGGCCGCTTTCTGCCGGGGCGGAAACTCCCTGAAGCTCTCAAGCCATTCGTGGACGACTGCCTGCGCCGCGTACTGCAACGGCACGTGTTCGACGAACCAGTCGTTGTACTTGAAGCTCTCCTCGCCTCGCTCGAAGGGATCGGCGCGCAAATCGAAGATCCGGGGGATCCGCAGTGCCACCAGCGGTTCACGCCAGACTTCCAGGCCGGTGGCGCGCTGCTCGGAGAATACGATCTTGTACTGGTTCATGCGTAACGCCATCAGGTCGCCGTCGTCGCTCCAGTAGAGGAATCCCTTGCGCGGAGATTCCTTCTCGTTGCCTGCCAGGAACGGCATCAGGTTCACGCCGTCCAGATGCACCTTGAAGGTGGCGTCGCCGATCTTGTGCCCGTTCTTGACCTTCGCGACCAGATCGGGCTCGCCGGCGGCGGCAGCAAAGGTCGGGATGAAGTCCTGCAACGAGCATATGTCGTTGATGACGCGTCCAGGTTCGATCACTCCAGGCCAGCGCATGACACATGGCGCGCGCCAGCCGCCCTCCCAGTTGGTGTCTTTCTCGCCGCGGAATGGCGTGGCACCGCCGTCCGGCCATGACAGCACCTCGGCGCCATTGTCGGTGGTGAACACCACGATGGTGTTCTTGGTCACGCCTAGTTCGTCCAGCTTGTCCAGCAACTGGCCGACATAACCGTCGAGTTCGACCATACCGTCGGGATACAGGCCATGGCCGGTCTTGCCCACCGACGAAGGCTTCAGGTGCGTGAACACGTGCATCCTGGTCGGGTTGAAGTAGCAGAACCAGGGGCCGCCCTGCTTCGTCTTGCGATCCATGAAGTCGAGGGCGCTGGCCAGGAATTCCTCGTCGACCGTCTCCATGCGCTTGCGGCTGAGCGGACCGGTGTTCTCGATCTTCTGCCTTCCGACCTTACCGAATACCGGATCCTCGGTCGTGTCCTCCTCATCGGTCGCCCAGCACTTCATCACGCCACGGGGACCGAACCGCTTTCGAAACGCCGGGTCCTTCGGATAGTCGGCGTACTCCGGCTCTTCCTCGGCATTGAGGTGATATAGGTTGCCAAAGAACTCGTCGAAGCCGTGGGCGGTCGGCAGGTGCTCGTTGCGATCGCCAAGATGGTTTTTGCCGAACTGGCCGGTGGCATAGCCCAGGCCTTTCAGGAACTGGGCGATCGTCGGATCCTCCGCTTTCAGGCCGAGCGTGGCACCTGGCATGCCCACTTTGGTAAGGCCCGTTCGGATCGGCGCTTGGCCGGTGATGAACGCGGCACGGCCCGCGGTGCAACTTTGCTGCGCGTAGAAGTCGGTGAAGTTGGCCCCCTCCTTGGCGATGCGATCAATGTTCGGCGTCCGATAACCCATGATCCCGTTGTTGTTGCAACTAACGTTGAACCAGCCTATGTCGTCGCCCATGATGAAGAGAATGTTGGGCTTGTCCTTATTGGCCATCTGCATTTCCTCGCGTGTTTTGTGTCGCCTACTGCGGCATCGAGCAACGCCATTGGTAGGAAGTACGGATCGTCACGGAGCGGTTGTCAGGGTCGCGTGAGACGTGCGACGACCGTCCGCTGCTGGCCGGTATCGGGCGCTGGCAAGGGCCGGCGCTGGCCGGGCAGGGAACGGCCGCTTCCGACCCATGGCGGCCGTTGGCCTTGGCCAGTGCGCGCATCACCCACGCATCACGCTCACTCATGAAACTACGTCGGGTTCCGCCTCCCGGGAAGGGGGCGGTCACTCATGGCTTTCAAGAAGCCTAAGCAGGAGGCTGCCGTGCGTCCAACGTCTTTTGATGTATGCCTTTCGCTCGCATTCGCCATCGCCCTGGCGGGCTGCCAACGCGGAGATCAGACCACGCAAGACCGCGGCTCCACGTCCGCGCAACAAGCTCAGACGAAGGCCCAGCCTGCGATCTCCGATCAAGACATCAGCGACGCCTACCTGTACCTGCTTGCCCGACTGTTAGTGCTGCGCCAGGAGCAGTTGGACTTCCAAAAGGAAGGCTTCAAATGGAATGAGATCGCCCATCGCGATGTCGGTGGCGTGGCTTGGGCGAACCCCAACCTCGACGTTGCTTACAGCGAGGCCTGGGTCGCGATCGATGAGAACAGCTGCACCGTCTTCAGCGTGCCGAAGATCACGGGCCGCTACTACACCGTGCAGTTCCTCAACGGCTGGGGGGAGACCGTT
>DATDBD010000018.1:0-4584 GCA_036525015.1 Lysobacter sp. | reverse complement strand
GGCGGCGCAGGAAGCGATGCTGGCGCGCACGCCGCTGGGCCGCACCGGCACACCGGAGGAAGTGGCCGAAGCGGTGCGCTGGCTGCTGCTCGATGCGCGCTACAGCACGGGCCAGGTGCTGCATCTGGATGGCGGGCGACTGCTCAATGCGTGATGTACGGGTGCTCTCCGGCCTGGCCAGCCTAGCGCCCGGCGAAGGCCGCAGGACTCGACTCGTCATCCCGCGAAAGCCGGGATGACGACATCGCCGCTACTTGCAAGGCGATGCCGATGCGCTCACTTGGGCTGAAACGCACTCTCCAGTCGCAGCGCCTCGAACCCCCGCGGCGTCTCATGCTCGGTGGCATAGCGATACAGCGCCGCCGAATAGATGCCGCTCAACGCCGCCTGATACACGCCCAACAGCAGCAGCACGCCGACGAACAGCGCCCCCACCACCACCGCAAGCCCCATCGAGAAATGCGCGGCAACGTAGGCGAACAGCAGACCCACCGCGATCACGACGAACATGATCAGGCCGAACGCCATGCCCATGCCGACATTGCCGATCGCGTTCTCGCCCCACGTGCGCTTGAGCAGGCGCATGCTGCGCTTGAGCGCCTCGACCGGCGTCACCTCCTGGCTGACCAGCACCGGTACCACCAGAAAGGTCGCCAGCGTCCAGGCCGTGCCAAGCCCGCCGCCGAGCAGACGCACGATGAAGTGGTCGTCGTCCTTCAACCGCTTGAGCACCACGCCCACCGTCGCGGCGATCGCGGCATAACCCAGGATCGCGGGCAGGCGCGCCTTGGCCGCGCCGAAACCGTCGGCCAGCGTCGGATCTCCGCCTTGCAGCCGGATCATCGCCGCGCCGACCAGCGCGCTGTTGAAGAAGACGATCACGGCGTACTGGCAGAAGTAGAACAGGAACATCCACACCACGCCGGACGCGCCGAAGCCGTGCTCGAACACGCGCCAGCCGATGACGGTCGACAGGAACGTGGCCAGCACCAGCAACGTGGCCGCGCCTGAGATCAACGGGAACAGCATCAGCTCCTTGTCCGAGCGCAACACCGCGGCGCTCGCCTTGACCAGCTCCCAACTGCGCGAGAACTTCTCGATCATCGTGCGATCCCCTTGCCGATCCCCGGTAGCCAACGCGCATCGTCGGGTCACGCCGGAGCGGTAGCAAGCGGTCAGACTGCCCGCCGACGCGACCGCCGTCCCAGTATTGGCTCGCGGTACGCCGTCATCCGACGAACGCGATCAGATCTCGACCGATTCCAGCTCGGCGTCGTGGTCGGGATGCGCCTCCCACAGCTGCGCGAGCATGCGCCCGGTGCCGGGCACGACAACGTCCGGCGCGATCTCCGCCAAGGGCCGCAGTACGAACGCATGCTTCAGTTCCGGACGCGGAATACGCAGGTTGCCGGGACCTTCCAGCACGCGGTCGTCGAACAGCACGATGTCGATGTCGAGCGTGCGGTCGCCGTAGCGCGGTCCGCTGCGGTCGCGCCCATGGGCGTCCTCGAGCGCATGCAGCCAGGCGTTGAGCGCGTGCGGATCGAGATCGGTGTCGATCACCGCCGCGGCGTTGTGGAAATCCGGGCCATCGAAACCGACCGCGCGGGTGCGGTAGACCTTCGACAACACGACGTCGCCGAAGCGCTCGCGCAAGGCCGACGCCGCGATGCGCAGGTGGTTTAGGGCGTCGATGTTGCTGCCCAGGCTGAGGTAGGCGCGGCTCATTGCGTCGGAGGACCTCAGTGGTTCAGGACGCCGGCGACGAAGCGGCGGTGCGTACGATCGTTACGCCCACAGCGCGCGCGCCGCGCACCGCACCAGGCTTGCTGAGCTTGAGCCGGACGCTGCGCACGCCGAACTCCTCGAGGATGATCGCGCAGACACGCTCGGCCAGCGTCTCGACCAGGCCGAAGTCCGATTGCGATACGTAGTCGACGATGCGCCGGCTGACCGCCTTGTAGTTGAGCGTGTCCTCGATCGCGTCGCTGGCGGCGGGGATGCGGTTGTCGAACGCCATCTCGATGTCGAACACCAGCGTCTGCCGGATGCGCCGCTCCCAGTCGTAGATGCCGATCAGCGCCTCGATCTCGAGGCCTTCGATGAAGACGTGGTCCATGGCAGAGAAGCGGGAATCGGCTCGGGGATCGGCTCGGGAATCGGGAATCGTAAAGGCTTCAGGCGTCGCATGGTGCCGCGCGCTCGAATTCTTCCGTTCTCCCGCTTGCGGGAGAAGGTGCCTGAGTACGGATGAAGGGCGCTTTTGGCTCCTCAGCGCTGCCCTCAACCCAACCCTCTCCCGCAAGCGGGAGAGGGAGCCTTATCGCTCACACCGGCAACAGGCTCGCCATGTCCCACCGCGGCGTGACCTTCACCGCCGCATCCTCGCGCTGGCCGGCCTGCAATCGCAGCGCGCCGGCGAAGGCGATCATCGCGCCGTTGTCGGTGCAGAACGCCGGTCGCGGGAAGCTGGCCCGGCCGCCGCGCTTATGCGTCATTTCGTCGAGCCTGGCGCGCAGGCGCTTGTTGGCGCCGACGCCGCCGGCCACCACCAGCGTCTCGCAGCCTGCCGCATCCAGCGCGCGCTGGCACTTGATCGCCAGCGTCTCCACCACGGCGTCCTCGAAGCCACGAGCGATATCGGCCCGGGTCTGGTCGGCGTGGTCGCTGTTCTGCCAGGCCAGCAGGACCTGGGTCTTGAGGCCACTGAAGCTGAAATCCAGGCCCGGTCGGTCCGTCATCGGCCGGGCGAACTTGTAGACGCCAGGACGCCCCTGTTCAGCCAGCGCAGCCAGCTGTGGGCCGCCGGGGTACGGGAGCCCCATCAGCTTGGCTGTCTTGTCGAAGGCCTCACCCGCCGCATCGTCCAAGGTCTCGCCGAGCAGGCGGTAGTGGCCGATGGCCTCCACGTGGACCAGTTGAGTGTGGCCGCCGGAGACCAGCAGCGCCACGAACGGCGGCTCGGGCCGCCCGCGGACCGGGTCATCCTCGAGCAGCGGCGCCAGCAGATGGCCTTCCATGTGATGAACAGCGACCGCCGGCACATCCAGGGCCCAGGCCATCGACCGCGCCACGCCAGCCCCCACCAGCAGGGCCCCGACCAGTCCGGGCCCGGCGGTGTAGGCGACGCCGTCGATATCGGACGTGCCCAGGCCGGCCTCGGCCAGGGTCTGGCGGATCAGCGGCAACAGCTTGCGCACGTGATCGCGGCTGGCCAGTTCCGGGACTACCCCGCCGTATTCGGCGTGCAGCGCGATCTGGCTGTAGAGCGCATGCGCACGCAGGCCGGCGTCGGTGTCGTAGACGGCCACACCGGTCTCATCGCAGCTGGTTTCAATGCCAAGGACTTTCAAGGGACGGGCGTTCGCAGAATGGGGGACAATAAGCGTGCCTGAAGGCGCCCGACGCTGTATTTGCGGGGCCTGCGCCTTTCATATGGGCCTATGTTGCACCTTCAAGCAGGCCATCGCTATAATGCGCGGCTCTTCCCCGGCCTGACCGGGCCGGTTACCGAAACGAGATTACGTATGCCCAGCGTCAAAGTCCGCGAAAACGAGCCGTTTGAGTTTGCTCTGCGTCGCTTCAAGCGCACCTGCGAAAAGGCCGGTGTCCTGGCCGAGACCCGCAAGCGCGAGTTCTATGAGAAGCCGACCCAGGAACGCAAGCGCAAGGCCGCCGCAGCGGTGAAGCGTCAGGCGCGCCGCGCCTCGCGCGACGTGACCAAGCGTCAGCGCCTGTACTGATCGCGTCCGGCGGGCCCCGCGCAACGCGCGGACCTGCCACTGAACGCCATCATCAAGCCGGCCGCGCCCATGCGCTGCCGGCTTTTTGTGTTTTCTACAGTTATGTCTTTGATGTTTGTGTTTCGACATCCAGCATTCACTCGCGTCGACGCGCCATTACCCGCCGCGCGACCGCCAAGCCAGGGAGCAGCCCGATGAGCCTCAAGCAGCGACTCACCGACGATATGAAGGCCGCAATGAAGGGCGGCGACAAGCACAGCCTCGGCGTGATCCGCCTGGTCAATGCCTCGATCAAGCAGAAGGAAGTCGACGAGCGCATCGAGCTGGACGACACCGCGGTGATCGCTGTGCTCGACAAGATGGTCAAGCAGCGCAAGGACTCGGTCACCCAGTATCAGGCCGCCGGTCGCGACGACCTGGCGCAGGTCGAACTGGACGAGATCGTGGTGATCGAGCGCTACCTGCCGGCCAAGATGGGCGAGGCCGAGATCCTGGCCGCGATCGACGCCGCCATCGCCGAGACGGGCGCCGCCGGTCCGGCCGACATGGGCAAGCTGATGGGCTCGCTCAAGCCCAAGCTGGCCGGACAGGCCGACATGGGCCTGGTGTCGACGCTGGTCAAGCAGCGCTTGGCCGGCTGATCGCCGCGCCGCGCGAAAAACGCCGCCTGCGGGCGGCGTTTTTATTTGCGCGCATGGCATCCTAGCTATCTGATGGCCCGCATCCCTGACGCCTTCATCGACGATCTTCTAGCGCGCTCCGACATCGTCGAAGTGATCGGCACGCGCGTGCCGCTCAAGCGCCAGGGCAAGGAGTATTCGGCGCGCTGCCCCTTCCACGA
>DATDBD010000017.1:0-11392 GCA_036525015.1 Lysobacter sp. | reverse complement strand
GCGATTTCCAGCCGCGCGTTGGGCACGTTGCGCGACACGATGCTGACGCGATGCTCGCCGCGAAGCGACAGCAGAGCGCCCTCGCCGACGAAGCGCAGCAGCGGCGGGATTTCGGGAACGGCGGCGACGGTCGCATAGCTGGAGCCTAGGATGAAACCACCGAAGGCCTTGAGCCCCTTCGCCACCCGCACGTAGACGCGCCGCGTGGGCGGCGCGACGTACTTGAAGCTGTGGACCTCGATGTACTCGCGCTCGGTCGGCATCGCGGCCAGCTGCAGCGGCATCGATTTCTTCAACAGCGCTTCGTCGATTTCGCCTTCCGACCAGTCGTAGTTGCCGGGTTGCTGCTTGAGCGGCACCTTCGGATTCTTCGCCGGCAACAGCCAGGCCCGCACCGCGCCGGCGACGTCGGTGTCGCGCATCGCGTTGTTGAACTCGATGACGAGCACCTGTTCCGGCTCGAAGCGCTCGTTGTCCACCAGCGTCGGCGTGAGGCCGGTGATGTTGACGCTGTAGAGCGACGGCAGCGCAACTTTGCCGCTGACGGCTTCGCCGGTGCCGTCGCCGCCCAGCAGGCTGGTCACGCCCTGGGCGACGTCCAGCTTCAGGGTGCCGCCGTTCTCCGGCAGTTGCAGCGGAGCCGAGTGGACCCATCCCTTCAGGCGCCGCTCGTCATAGCTCACCGTGTGCTCGGGCACGGCCAGGGCGGTGCCGGCGCCGTCGGCCAGTTGCATCCGGATACGGCGCTCGAACTGCGCGGCATCGACCGGATGCGAGAAAGAGAACTCGAAGACGCCTTTTTTCAGTTTCGGATCGAGCGGGTCCTGGTAGAACTCGCTCTTCGCCAGCGATGCGGTAAATGGCGAGGTTTCGAACTCGAATTCGTGCTTGCTCAGTTTCACCCCGCGAGCAATCGCGCGTCTGGTGTCCAGGCGCACTTCGTATTTCGCGCCCACCGGCCAATCGCCGGCCGGGGTGAAGACCAGGGTGTGGTCGTCCTGCCAGGCCCATGCGCCTTTGAGGTCCGGAGCCAGGACGACGCCTTCGGGCACGGCGCCCACCTTGGTGATGGGCGCGGCCGAACCGGAGAAGGTCAGGCGCAACGGATCGACCTTGGCCGGTGTCTTGGTGTAATCGGTCAGATCGGGCGCGTCGACCGTGACCTCCAGAGCCCCCGGCACCACCGGCGTCGGCCTCGTTGCCAGCCACCACCCCAATGCGGCAGCCAGCAGCAGACCGACCAGGCCACCCAGGTGCCAGCGCGGGCGCTGGCGAAACTTCGTCATGAGTGACGACAGCCAAGCCGGTGGCTGCCAGGCGAATTGCCCAAAGACGCGTTGCGCGATGCCTGGCGCAACGCCTTGCGAACCGGCTTGCGTGGCTGCCGATTGCGACGACGAAGAGGGTGGCTGCATAGCGGTCCCGTTCCGATCCGTGGGTGACTTGCCATTGCCGTGCCGCACTTGCCTGGCCGCCCTTGCGGGCGCTTACCGCATCAAACTCGCCTCGCGAAGCGGGAACAGGGGAGGACAGCCGCTGAGATCGCCCCAGGGGCGATCGCCCCTGCCGGTAACTTGGCCATGCCCCCTCCCCCGTGTGCGCGTGAGTCGCTTTGCCCACTTGCGCGCGTATTCATCGCGCTTTTTCGCAGGCTATCACGCCCCCTCAACTTCGTTGCGACGCTCCCCGATTACTCCACCGTCACCGACTTGGCCAGGTTGCGCGGCTTGTCGACGTCGGTGCCGCGCGCCAGCGCGGCGTGGTAGGCCAGCAGCTGCACCGGGATCGCGTGGACCACGGGCGACAGCACGCCAACGTGGCGCGGTGCGCGGATCACGTGCACGCCCTCGGACGAGCCGAACTGGCTGTCGTCGTCGGCGAACACGAACAGCTCGCCGCCGCGCGCGCGCACTTCCTGCATGTTCGACTTCACCTTCTCCAGCAGGCTGTCGTTGGGCGCGATCACCACCACGGGCATTTCCGCATCGACCAGGGCCAGCGGGCCGTGCTTGAGCTCACCCGCCGGATACGCTTCGGCGTGGATGTAGGAGATTTCCTTGAGCTTGAGCGCGCCTTCCAGCGCGATCGGGTAATGCATGCCGCGACCGAGGAACAACGCATGCTGCTTGGGCGCGAAGCGCTCGGCCCAGCCGATGATCTGCGGCTCCAGGTTCAGCGCGTGCTGCACGCTGCCCGGCAGGTGGCGCAGCGCTTCCAGGTATTGGGCCTCCAGTTCCGGCGGCAGGCGGCCCTGCAGCTTGGCCAGCGTCGCGGCCAGCGTGAACAGCGCGACCAACTGCGTGGTGAAGGCCTTGGTGGACGCCACGCCGATCTCGGCGCCGGCGCGGGTGTAATAGACCAGGCGGCTGGCGCGCGGGATCGCGCTCTCGGGCACGTTGCAGATCGACAGCGTCTTGTCGTGGCCCAGCGACTTGGCGTACTTGAGCGCTTCCATCGTGTCGAGCGTTTCGCCCGACTGCGAGATGGTGACCACCAGGTGCTTGGGATTGGCGACCACCTTGCGGTAGCGGTATTCGCTGGCGATCTCGACCGAGCACGGCAGGCCGGTGATGGCCTCGATCCAGTAACGCGCGGTCAGCCCGGCGTAGTAGCTGGTGCCGCAGGCGATGATCTGCACGCCTTCGACCTCGCGCAGCACCGCTTCGGCATCGGCGCCGAACAACTGCGGAATGAAGGCGCCGGCGCTCATCACCGCTTCGATGGTGTCGGCGATCGCACGCGGCTGCTCGTGGATCTCCTTCTGCATGAAGTGGCGGTACGGGCCCAGCTCCAGCGAGGCCAGTGACACGTCGGAGACGTGCACGTCGCGCTGCACCAGGCCGCCGTGCGTGTCGAACACGCGCACCTGCTCGCGGGTGACCTCGGCGGTGTCGCCCTCTTCGAGGAAGATCACTTTGCGTGTGGCCTGCAGGATCGCCGAGACGTCGCTGGCGACGAAGTTCTCGCCCTCGCCCAGGCCCACCAGCAGCGGGCAACCCATGCGCGCGGCGATCATGCGGTTTGGCTCGCGTTTGCTGACCACCGCGATGGCATAGGCGCCGACCAGTTCGCGCACCGCCTTCTGCACCGCGGCCAGCAGGTCCGCACCCTGCGACTGGTAGTGGTGGATCAGATGGGCGATGACTTCGGTGTCGGTCTGCGATTCGAAGGTGTAGCCGGCGGCCTTCAGGCGTTCGCGCTGCTCATCGTGGTTCTCGATGATGCCGTTGTGCACCACGGCCAGTTCGCCGTAGCTGATGTGCGGGTGCGCGTTGAGCTCGGTGACGCCACCGTGCGTGGCCCAACGGGTGTGGCCGATGCCGGCGGTGGCATGGAAGTTTTCCGATTGCGCGGCCGCCTCCATTTCGGAAACGCGGCCGGTGCGGCGCACGCGCCGCACGTCCTGCCCGTCCAGCACGGCGATGCCAGCCGAGTCGTAACCGCGATACTCCAGACGCTTGAGGCCTTCGATCAGGAGCGGTACCACATCGCGATCCGCGATCGCGCCGACAATTCCACACATCCGGCTGAACTCCTGCAGGGGAATGGATAGTTTACCGGGAGCTACGCGACGCCCGCTGTGCTGCGGACACCACAGTGTCCGCAGCGGACACTGCGGACACCCGGGCGGCCGCACAAGTGCCTGAATCGAAAGGGTTAAACCTTTGGCACGGTCTCTGCATCAAGTGATCGACTCCCCAGCGAACACTTCGATCGAATGATCCGCGACACCTCCGGACAGGACCGCGTCATCGCCGCGCCCCCCGTCAGCCCGCGCCGCAAGCAGCTGCTGATCGGCGGCGGCGTCGGCGTGGCGCTGCTGTTGGCCCTCTCCATCCCCACGCTCGGCCGCTGGCTGGGCGCCAGTCAGTCGGTCAGTGCCGAGCGCGTCCGCATCGCCGAGGTCCGTCGCGGCACCCTGGTGCGCGATGTCTCTGTTCAGGGACGGATGGTCGCCGCGGTCAGCCCGACCCTGTACGCGCCCGCCGCCGGCACCGTGAAGCTGAAGGTGCGGGCCGGCGATGAGATCAAGCAGGGGCAGCCGCTGGCCGAGATCGACAGCCCGGAGCTGCGCAGCCGACTGGTGCAGGAGCAGTCGACGCTGGCGAGCCTGGAAGCCGAGGCCAGCCGCGCGGCCCTCGATGCCCAGCTCGCGCGCTCCACGGCACGCCGACTGCTCGACCAGGCCGAGATCGATCGCACCGCGGCCCTGCGCGACCTGGAGCGCCAGCAGCGCGGCTTCGACGGCGGCGCCGTTTCGCAGATCGACGTGGCGCGCGCGCAGGATGCGCTGAAGAAAGCCGACATCGGCTTGTCGCATGCCAAGGGCGAATACGGCCTGCAGGACCGAGGCGCCGGCCTGGACACGCGCAACAAGCATCTGCTGGCCCAACGCCAGCGCGCGATCGTGACCGAGATGCAGCGCCAGGTCGACGAACTCAACATCCGCTCGCCGGTCGACGGCGTGGTCGGCACGGTGGCGATCACCGACCGCACGGTGGTGCCGGCCAACGCGCCGCTGCTGGTGGTCGTGGACCTGCGCGAATTGGAAGTGGAGTTGCCGGTGCCGGAAAGCTACGCCGACGACCTGCGCCTGGGCATGGCGGCGGAGATCAGCTACGGCGCGCAGAAGTACGCGGGCAAGTTGCGCGCGGTGTCGCCGGAAGTGGTCAACGGCCAGGTCATGGCGCGCGTGCGCTTCGAGGACACGCAAACCAACGGTCGCCGCCCCTCCGGCCTGCGCCAGAACCAGCGCGTCAGCACCCGCGTCCTCATCGAGGAAAAGCCCAACGTGCTGATGGTGCAGCGCGGCCCGTTCCTGGATACCGGCGGCGGCCGCATCGCCTACGTCATGGACGGCGATACCGCCGTCAAGCGCCCGATCACCGTCGGCTCCAGCAGCCTGTCCGACGTGGAAATCATGTCGGGCCTGGAGCCCGGCGAGCGGGTCGTCATTTCCGACATCACCTCTTTCAACGGCGCCGATCAGGTGCTGGTCAACGACTGAACGCAGCGCACCATTACGGAGTAATCGCCATGCTGAAAATGAACCAACTGAGCAAGGTCTATCGCACCCACATGATCGAAACCCACGCGCTGCGCGGGTTCGACATCCACGTGCGCGAGGGCGAGTTCGTCGCCGTCACCGGACCGTCGGGTTCCGGCAAGACCACGTTCCTCAATATCGCCGGCCTGCTGGAGGAGTTCAGCGACGGCGAGTACCTGCTCGACGGCGTGTCGGTGCGGGGCCTGGACGACAACGCCCGCTCGCGCCTGCGCAACGAGAAGATCGGTTTCATCTTCCAGGGCTTCAACCTGATCCCCGACCTCAACCTGTTCGACAACGTCGACGTGCCGCTGCGCTATCGCGGCTTCGGCGCGGCCGAGCGCAAGCAGCGCATCGAGCACGCGCTGGGGCGCGTCGGCCTGCTGTCGCGCATGAAGCACTATCCGTCCGAGCTGTCGGGCGGCCAGCAGCAGCGCGTGGCGATCGCGCGCGCCCTGGCCGGCTCGCCGCGGTTGCTGCTGGCCGACGAGCCGACGGGCAACCTCGACTCGCTGATGGCGCGCGGCGTGATGGAACTGCTGGAGGAGATCCACGCGCAGGGCACGACGATAGTGATGGTCACCCACGATCCGGAACTGGCCGCGCGCGCTCAGCGCAACGTCCACATCATCGACGGCCAGGTGACCGACCTCGACGACGCGCCGCGCCTGGGTGCCGACGTGATGCCGTCTGCCGCCACCGTGTCGGCCAACTGAGGACACGACCATGCTCGCCTACTACCTGCGGTTGGCGATGATCTCGCTAAAGCGCAACCGCATCCTCACCGCGCTGATGATCATGGCCATCGCGCTCGGCGTCGGCATGTCGATGACCTCGATGACCGTGCTGCACATGATGGCCTCCAACCCGATGTCGCATAAGGACGAGCTGGTGCGCCGCGTCCAGCTCGACAACTGGGACGTCAACCGCCCCTGGGACGAGGACCACCCCGGCGAACCGCCGGACCTGATGACCTACCAGGACGTGCGCAATCTGGTCGCTGCGCACAAGGCCGAGCACGAAGCCGGATTCTTCCCCAACGTATTGCCGCTGGAGCCACCGCAGCGTGAGATCAAGCCGTACATGGTGCAGGCGCTGTTCACCACGAATGGTTTCTTTCCGATTTTCGAACCGCCGTTCAAGTACGGCGGCGGCTGGGGCGAGGCCGAGGACCGCAACGCCGCGCGCGTGGCCGTGATCAATGCCGAGACCAACGAGAAAGTCTTCGGCGGCGAGAACAGCGTAGGTCGCAAGCTGCGCCTGGGTGGCGAGGACTACACCGTGATCGGCGTGCTGGAGAAATGGCACCCCTCGCCGCTGGTCTACCACGTCTCCGCCGGCGCCTTCGAGGACCCGCATGAAGTCTTCGTGCCGATGAGCATCGGTATCGAGAAGGAACTGGTCAGCGGCTCGAACAACAGCTGCTACGAGGACAAGGCCGACCCGGGCTACCAGGGCCTGCTGGGCTCGGAATGCATCTGGGTTGACCTGTGGGTGCAGGTCAAGGACGAGGCCGACGCGCAGCGCTACCTGAGCTTCCTCAACAATTACGTGGCCGAGCAAAAGAAGAACGGCCGTTTCGCGCGCCCGCTCAACAACAAGCTGCGCAGCGTGTCGGATTGGCTGGTGTCGCAGCGCGTGGTCAGCCGCGACGCCCGCACGCAGGTGTGGCTGGCGTTCGCGTTCTTCGCGGTGTGCCTGATCAATACCGTCGGGCTGCTGCTGGCCAAGTTCATGGGCAAGTCGCCTGAGATCGGCCTGCGCCGCGCGGTCGGCGCCAGCAAGCCGGCGGTGTTCGCGCAGTACCTGACCGAGGCCGGCCTGGTTGGCCTGGGCGGCGGCGTCATCGGCCTGGCCTTCACCGGCATCGGCCTGCTGGCGCTGCGCAAGCTCTACGCCGGCACGTCGATCGAGAAGCTGGCACAGCTCGACTGGACCATGGTGGGGCTGTCGCTGCTGATTGCGCTCGCCGCCAGCCTGATCGCGGGCCTGTATCCGACGTGGCGCGCCTGCCAAGTGCAGCCCGCCACGCAACTGAAGACGCAGTAAGGGAGCCTGTCATGGAATTTCGTCCCGTACTCAATGCGCTGATGCGCAACAAGACCGGTCTGCTGCTGATCGTGCTGCAGGTGGCCATCACGCTTGCGATCGTGTGCAACAGCGTGTTCATCATCCTGCAGCGCATCGAGAAGGTGAACCGTCCCAGCGGCATGGACGAGGCCAACCTCTTCACCGTGACCAGCCTGGGCTTCGCCTCCGATTACGACCTGCCCGGCAGTCTGCGCCAGGACCTGGATGCCCTGCGTTCGATTCCAGGCGTGGTCGACGCGACCACGATCAACTCCGTGCCGCTGTCGCAGGGCGGCTGGAGCGAAGGCGTATCGAACCAGTCCGACAGCGTGCCTGAGGACAAGCGCGTGCGCGAAGGCTCGGCGATCTACATGGTCGACGAGCACGGCGCCAACACGCTGGGCGTCAGGATCGTCGCCGGCCGCAACTTCAACGCCGGCGATGTCAGCGCGCGCACCAAGGACGACAAGGGCTCGCTGCACTCGGTGATCGTCACCCAGGCGCTGGCCGACAAGCTGTTCCCAGGCGGGGCGGTGGGCAAGACGCTGTACAGCAGCCTGCCAGGCAAAGATGGGCCGGTGACGGTGATTGGCGTGATCGAGCGTCTGCAGGCGCCGTGGGTCGGCTGGGACAAGGTGGAGCAGGCGATGCTGGTGCCGCAGTACGACCACGGCGAGTTCGGTGACAGCAGCTCGCGATTCCTGGTCCGCACCCAACCCGGCCGCCGCGACGAGATCATGAAGGAAGCCGAACGCAAGCTCGGCGAGGTCAACAGCGGCCGCATTGTCCGCGGCCTGCGCTCGATCGAGGAGGTGCGCGGCGAGAGCTACCGCCAGGATCGCGCGATGACGATAGTGCTGACCACGGTGATATTCGCGCTGCTGGCGGTCACCGGACTGGGCATCGTCGGCATGGTGAGCTTCTGGGTCACGCGCCGCATCAAGCAGATCGGCACGCGCCGTGCGCTGGGTGCGCGCCGCTTCGACATCCGCCGCTACTTCATGATCGAGAACCTGATCGTGGTCGGCATCGGCATCGCGCTCGGCCTGCTGCTGACCTACGGCTTCAACCTGTGGCTGATGAAGCATTACGAGCTGCCGCGTCTGGCCTGGTACTACGCGCCGGTGGGCGCGCTGACCGTGCTGCTGCTGGGCCAGCTGGCGGTGTTCGGTCCGGCCACGCGCGCCACACGCGTGTCGCCGGCCGTGGCCACGCGCACCGTGTAGTCGTCTCTCTCCCGCCCGGTTCGCCGCCCCTGCGCGGCGGCCGGGCGGTCTCTTTTTTGGAGCCTGCCCTGCCCCACTGGGGAGGAGGCAATGGCTGCTAGGCTAGGCCGATGCGCACCATCCTCGTCATCGACGACAACCAGGCCGTGCATGTCGCGCTCGACGTGCTGTTCTCGCTGGCCGACCTGCGCGTGCTCAGCGCCGAGTCGCCCGAAGACGGCCTGCGCCTGCTGGAAAGCGAGAACATCGACCTGGTCATCCAGGACATGAACTTCACCGCCGACACCACGTCCGGCGAGGAAGGCATCGCCCTGTTCCGCACCATCCGCGACCGCTTCCCGGACCTGCCGATCATCCTGCTGACCGCATGGACGCGACTGGAGTCGGCGGTGACGCTGGTCAAGGCCGGCGCGGCGGACTACATGGGCAAGCCCTGGGACGACCGCAAGCTGATGACCACGGTCACCAACCTGCTCGAACTGGGCGAGGCCAACCGCGCACTGGCCGAGCGCCGTGCCGACGAACGCCGCCGTCGCAAGCAACTGGAACGCGATTACGACCTGCGCGGCATCGTGTTCGCCGACGCCGCCAGCGAGCGCCTGGTCAGCCTGGCCTGTCACGTCGCCCGCGCTGACGTGCCGGTGCTGATCAGCGGCCCCAACGGCTCGGGCAAGGAGCGCATCGCCGAAATCATCCAGGCCAACTCCTCGGTGCGCGAAGGCCCGTACGTAACGCTCAACTGCGGCGCGTTGCCGTCGGAACTGATCGAAGCCGAGCTGTTCGGCGCCGACGCCGGCGCCTACACCAGCGCCAACAGATCGCGCGAGGGCAAGTTCGAGGCGGCCGACGGCGGCACGCTGCTGCTCGACGAGATCGGCAACCTGCCGCCAGCCGGGCAGATGAAGCTGCTGCGCGTGCTGGAGACCGGCCGGTTCCAACGGCTCGGCTCCAACCGCGAGCGCCAGGTGAAGGTGCGCGTCATCGCCGCCACCAACGCCGATCTGCCGGCGATGATCCGTGACGGCGCGTTCCGCGAGGATCTGTATTACCGCCTCAACGTGATCGAACTGCGGGTACCGCCATTGGCCGAGCGACGCGGCGACATCCTGCCCCTGGCCGAGTACTTCCTGCAGGCACAACGCACGCTGGGCGACGGCGCGCGCGCCGCGTTGCTGCGCTACGCCTGGCCAGGCAACGTGCGCGAGATGAAGAACGCGATCCAGCGTGCGCTGCTGCTGGGCCAGGGCGATCGCGTCGCACCGGAGGAACTCGGCCTGCCCACGAACGCCGCGCCGCAGCGCAACGCCGGCGACGAGGAAATCGACCGCGAGACGATCGAATCTGCGCTGCGCCGGGCCGGCGGCGTGCTCAGTCAGGCCGCGGCCGATCTCGGCTTGAGCCGGCAGGCGCTGTACCGGCGGCTGGACAAGCTCGGGATTCCACGGTGACGCCATGCGACCGACCCGGCACCGCTTCTCGCTGACCGGCAAGCTCGCGCTTCTGCTGTTCGCAGCGATGCTGCTCGCGGTCGGCGCGACCGTGCTGCTGGCGCAGCTGTTCGACGACCCGCTGTTGGGGGCGTGCGCGGCACTGGTGTTGTGCGCCGTGCTGGCGCCATGGGTCGCGCACCGCTACCTGGCGCCGCAGTTGAGCCTGTTCCGTGCGCTGTCGGGCTCGGTGGCGAGCTTTCGCGACGGCGATTTCAGCTTCAGCATCGCGGCGCGCTCGAAAGACGAACTCGACGACCTGGTCGAAGCGCACAACGAGTTGGGCGGCGTGCTGCGCGAGGAACGCCAATCGCTGTTCCAGCGCGAACTGCTGCTGGATACCGTCGTGCAGAACACACCCACCTCGTTGCTGTTGACCGAGCCGCGTGGCGCGATCGTCTATGGCAACCTGGCGGCGCGGCAGTTGTTCAACGACGGTCGCAAGGTCGAGGGCCTGCGCTTCGCGCAATTGATGGAGCGTACGCCCGCGCCGCTGCGCGAAGCGCTGGGCGAAGGTCGCGACCGGTTGTTCACTTTCGAATACGCGGGCCAGGAAGAGACCTACCACCTCGCCCGCCGCGAGTTCCATCTCAACGGTCGCGTGCACACGTTGTTCCTGTTCAAGCGCCTCACCGCCGAACTCAACCGGCAGGAAGTGGCCACCTGGAAGAAGGTGATCCGGGTGATCAGCCACGAGCTCAACAATTCGCTGGCGCCGATCACTTCGTTGGCGCACTCGGGCGCCGAACTGCTGCGTCGCGAGGACTACGACAAGCTGGGCCGCATCTTCGACACCATCGAGGAACGTGCGCGCCACCTGCACGGATTCCTGCGCGGCTATTCCAGCGTCGCCAAGCTGCCCGTGCCCGAGCCCGAGGCCGTGCAATGGTCGACGTTCCTGGCCAGGCTGCAGCAGCACTACGGGTTCCGGCAGGAATCCGATCCACCGTCGACGCCCGCGCATTTCGACCCGGCACAGATCGAGCAGGCGCTGATCAACGTGCTGAAGAATGCGCACGAATCCGGTTCATCGCCCGACCACGTCACGCTGGCGGTGCGGCCGTTCGGCCGGATGGTGCGCGTTGACGTGAGCGATCGCGGCCCCGGCATGTCCGACACGGTACTCGCCAATGCGCTGGTGCCGTTCTATTCGACCAAGCGCACCGGCAGTGGTCTGGGCCTGGCGCTGGCGCGCGAGATCGCCGAGGCGCATGGCGGCCGCATTGCCCTGGCCAACCGCGACGGCGGCGGCCTCTGCGTCAGCCTGGTGCTGCCGGTCGAGTAGCCGATGGCTGCACCGGCTGTGCTAGTCAACCCTTGGGCTGTTTCTTGGGTCGCTGCCAGCCGTCGACCGTCATCTGGCGCGCACGCGCCACGGTGAGCTTGCCTTCCTCGGCCGTGCGCGTGATCACCGAACCCGCGGCGATGGTGGCGTCCTTGCCGATGGTCACCGGCGCCACCAGCGAGGAGTTGGAACCGATGAACGCGCCGTCCTCGATGGTCGTGGTCGACTTGTTCACGCCGTCGTAGTTGCAGGTGATGGTGCCGGCACCGATGTTGAC
>DATDBD010000016.1:0-8347 GCA_036525015.1 Lysobacter sp. | reverse complement strand
CTCCGGCCCGAACTGGGCGACGGCGTCATAGATGCGATTGAGCTTGGGCAGCTTGCGGCCGAGCAGCACCACCGTGGCCCCGGCACGCGCACAGGCCTGGGCCGCGGCACTGCCGAGCCCTCCGTGCGCACCGGTCACGAGAATCACGCGCCCATCGAGCGCACGCGGCTGGTCGTGCCCGATGGCGCTCACTGACGCTGGGTCTCGCTGATCATGCGTGCCAGTTCGCCGGACTCGAACAGTTCCAGCGTGATGTCACAGCCGCCGATCAACTCGCCATGGATGAAGAGTTGCGGAAACGTCGGCCAGTTCGAATAGCGCGGGAGGTTGGCGCGGATTTCCGGATCCTCGAGCACGTTGACGGTGTGCAGTTGCGAAGCGCCGGCGGCCTTGAGCGCCTGCACGGCGCGACTGGAGAAGCCGCACATCGGGAACTGCGCATTGCCCTTCATGAAAAGCACGATCGGGTGGCTTTCGACTTCGGCCTGGATCCGTTCCATCACGGACATGGGTGAAACTCCTGCGAATGTCTGTTGCGCGGCCATTGACGGCACAGCAACGGAGCGTGGGGATAGAATGTAATTGTAAGCCTTCCCGAGCCGCGGTCGCGTCCATCCCCCGGACCTCACCCCGGTCACCCCCAAGCCAGCCCTTCAGGAGCCCGCAATGGCCATCGAACTGCCCGCCCTGCCCTACGACCGCACCGCGCTCGAGCCGCACATTTCCGGCGAGACCATCGACTTCCACTACGGCAAGCATCACAAGACCTACGTCGACAATCTCAACAAGATGATCGAGGGCACCGAGTTCGCCTCGATGCCGCTGGAAGAGATCATCCGCAAGTCGCAGGGCGGCATGTTCAACAATGCCGCGCAGATCTGGAACCACACGTTCTACTGGAACTGCCTGTCGCCGGCGGCTCCTGCAGGGCGCGGCGGCGGCGAGCCGACCGGCAAGCTGGGCGACGCCATCAACAAGGCGTTCGGCAGCTTCGAGAAGTTCAAGGAAGAGTTCACCAAGGTTTCCGTCGGCACCTTCGGCTCCGGCTGGGGCTGGCTGGTGCAGCGTCCGGATGGTTCGCTGGCGCTGGTGAGCACCTCCAACGCCGCAACGCCGCTGACCGGTGAGGACATCGCGCTGCTGACCTGCGACGTGTGGGAGCACGCCTACTACATCGACTACCGCAACGCCCGCCCGAAGTACGTCGAGGCGTTCTGGAACCTGGTCAACTGGGACTTCGTCGCTTCCAACATGAAGTAAGCGGCGCCCAATGCGCGATAAAAAACGGCCGGGTTTTCCCGGCCGTTTTTCTTTGTCCTGGGATGGGTCGCGGGAATCAGCCAGCCAGCGCCACGATCACCGGCGCCACTTGCTCGCGGCGGCCAAGCCCATCCCCGACACGCTGCAACGTTTGCGCCAGCGCCTGTCCGCTGTCGGCACGCAACGTGGCATGGCCGACCTTGCGGCCGGCGCGCGGCTCCTTGCCGTAGTCGTGCCAATGGCCGCCCGGTTCGCGCAGCACCGGCAAGGCATCGGGCATTTCGCCGATCCAGTTGAGCATGCAGGCCACGCCGACCATCCGCGTATCGCCCAACGGCAGGCCGAGCACGGCGCGCAGATGGTTCTGGAACTGCGAGGTCTCGCTGCCTTCGATGGTCCAGTGGCCGGAGTTGTGCACGCGCGGCGCGAGTTCGTTGGCGAGCAGCTCGCCATCGCGGCAGAACAACTCCAGCGCGAACACGCCGACGTAGTCGAGCGCCTCGGCCAGCTTGCGCGCATATTCGAACGCGGTCTGCGTCATCGCGTCATCGACGCTGGCCGGCGCCAGGCTGGCCGACAGCACGCCGTCGACATGCCAGTTCTCGGTCAAGGGCCAAGTGCGGAACTCGCCGTCGCGGCCGCGTACGGCCACCACCGAAAGCTCGCGCTGAAAATGCACGAAACCTTCCAGGATCAAGCCGACCTTGCTGGCCTGCGCACCGAGCGCTTCCCAGGCGGCATCGGCGTCGGCCGGCGTCTTGATGCGGAACTGGCCCTTGCCGTCATAGCCGAGCCGGCGCGTCTTGAGGATGCACGGCGTGCCGATCCGATCGAGTGCGGCACCGAGCTGCTCGCGGGTGTCGATCGCCGCGAATGGCGGCACCGGGATGCCGAGTTCGACGAACAGCGTCTTCTCGGCCAGCCGATCCTGCGCGATGGCCAGCGCGCGGGGGTTCGGAAACACCGTGACGCGATCGCTGAGCCAATGCGCCGATTCGGCCGGCACGTTCTCGAAGTCGAACGTGGCCACATCGACCTTCGAGGCGAATTCGGTCAACGCCGCCTCATCGCGATAGTCGCCCACCACCATCGGCGCGAACTGGCCGGCGCAGGCGTCGGCGACATTGTCCATCACCAGGAAGCGCAGGCCGAGCGGCGCGCCGGAAAGCGCCAGCATGCGCGCCAGCTGACCGCCACCGAGAATGCCTACCGTCGTCATTGCCGCGGATCGCCGTTGGCAAGTACTTCGTCGGTCTGGCGCTTGCGGAAATCCTCCAGCGCCTGTCCGATCGCCGGCTGCTCGTGCGCCAGCAGCGCGGCCGCGAACAGCGCGGCATTGGCGGCGCCGGCATTGCCGATGGCGAAGGTCGCCACGGGAATGCCCGCCGGCATCTGCACGATCGACAGCAGCGAATCCATGCCATTGAGCGCCTTGCTCTGCACCGGCACGCCCAGCACCGGCACCGAGGTCTTGGCCGCGAGCATGCCCGGCAGGTGCGCCGCGCCGCCGGCGCCGGCAATGATCGCGCGCAGGCCGCGAGCCTTGGCGTTGGCCGCGTAATCGAACAGCAGGTCCGGCGTGCGGTGTGCCGACACGACTTGGATCTCGTGCGGAACACCGAGCGCTTCGAGCCTGGCGGCGGCGTGCTGCATCGTCTCCCAGTCGGAGCGCGAGCCCATCACGATGCCAACCAGCGGCGCCTGCGATGCGTTTGTCATGGTTCGACCCTGCGGCAAAACGGTATTCTACCGGCCTTCCGCCGGAGCTTCACCGCCCATGGATCGCAAGCTGCTCGATCTGCTCGTCTGCCCCACCACGCGCCAGCCCCTGCAACTGCTCGACGGCCGTGGCCTGCAGGCGCTCAACGCCGCCATCGCCTCCGGCGGCATCGTCCGTGGCGACGGCAGCGCCCAGGCCGACGCCCTGGGCGAGGCGCTGGTCACCCGTGACCGCAAGACCGTCTACCGCATCGACGACGGCATTCCGGTGCTGCTGGCCGAAGAGGCCATTGCCACGGCCCAGGTCGAAGGGTTTCCCGCGGCATGACCCGCTTTACCCCGCCGCCCGCCGAGTCGATCGCCCGTGATGTGAATCTCGCGCTGGCCGAGGACCTGGGCGCCGGCGACGTGACGGCCGCGCTGCTGCCGGACGACACCGACTGCGCCTACCTGCTGTGCAAGGAAAACGCCGTGGTATGCGGTCGCCCCTGGTTCGACGCCTGCCATCGCGCGCTCGACCCCGACGTGCGCATCGACTGGCATGCGGCCGAGGGCGACCGCGTCGACAAGGGCACCGTGCTGGCAACCCTGCAAGGCCGCACCCGTGCCCTGGTCAGCGCCGAGCGCGCCTCGCTCAACTTTCTGCAGACGCTTTCAGGCGCCGCCACCACCACCGCCGGGTACGTCGCGGCCGTCGGCGGGACCGGGACTCGGATTCTCGATACGCGCAAGACCATCCCCGGCCTGCGCTTGGCTCAGAAGTACGCCGTGCGCGTGGGCGGCGGCGTCAATCACCGTATCGGCTTGTTCGACGCGGTGATGCTGAAGGAGAACCACGTGCGCGCGGCCGGCTCGTTGACCGCGGCGATTCGCGCGGCGCGCGCGATGCATCCGTCGTTGCCTCTGATCGTGGAAGTCGAATCGATCGCCCAACTCGAGGAGGCTTTGCGCGAAGGATGCGACCGCATCCTGATCGACGATTTCGACACGGCCATGAGGCGGGAGGCCGTGCGCATCGCCAAGGCCGCGCCCTTCAACGGCACGATCCCGCTGGAAGTATCCGGCGGCGTCAACATGACCACACTGCGCGCGATCGCCGAAGATGGCGTCGATTTCGTTTCGATCGGCGGACTGACCAAGCATGTCCGCGCGATCGATCTTTCGCTGAAACTGGGGCCGCCGCCGGCATCCGCGCAATGACGGATGCCTTGCGGCAACCGCATCGTCAACGCAACAACCAGACCCCGGCCACCGCGGCCAGCGCGATCACGCCGGCTACGCCCAGCCACAACCAGGTCTGACGTTCGCCGGGATGGGTCTCACGGCGACGCGAGGACTTGGGTACGACCTGCTTGGTGACGACTTGGACCGGCTCGGTCTTCTGGCCCGGCTTGGCGACGCGCAACTGCAGGGCGTCGAACGCGATCACGTCGCCCAGCTTGGCCTCGCCACGCAGCACGCGCTTGCCGTTGATGTAGGTGCCGTTGGTCGAGCCAAGGTCCTCTACCTGGATGCCCGTTTCAGTGGGCAGCAGCCGTGCATGGCGTCGCGACATGCCTTCGTCGTCCAGACGCAACTGGCATTCGGGCGCACGTCCGATCGTGACGACGCCGTGAATCGGAATCTGCTGGCCCGTTGCGTTGCCGGACAGGCCGCGCAGGACGTAACGCGGCGTTGCCGAGCGCACGGCGGTCACGCCCGGGTCGTCATTCGCCGCCGGTGCATCCAACGCGCCTTCATCGGGTCGCAGGCCCGGCGTCGTCTCCAGCGAGGCCAGTCGCGCATGCACGCGATCGAAGGCCATGCTATCGCCGGGACGCAGAGCGATGAGGCCATCGACACGGCGTCCGTTGACGCTGACCGGAATGCCGTGCGGCACATCCAGCATCACGCCATGGTTGGACACATGCAGCTGGCAGTGCTGAGGCAGCACGCCCGGACGATCGAGCACGATGTTGGATTCGGGGTCGGAACCGACCCGGTTGATGCCCAGGCCCAGCAGGACCTGCGGATGATCGCCATCAGGAAATACGAGTTTCATGCGGACAGTGGCCCCCTCCACTTGCGCTCCGTGGAGGCTTGCGAGTTCGCACTCGTGCCACCACAGTAGATGCATGCCGACTCTACTGATCCTGATGATCGTCGCTGCGACGGTGTTCGCATTCTGGAGCGCCGGACGCGCCGCAGCTGAACGCGCCGAGGAAGTCGGTCGCGACGCCTGCCAAGCGGCCGGCGTGCAGTGGCTGGACCAAAGCGTGCACGCCATCGGCCTGAAGCTGTGCCGTCACGACAATGGCTGGCTGGGTTGGGAACGTACGTTCCGCTTCGACTATTCCATCGACGGCGAAGATCGCCACGTCGGGAGACTGGTGCTCCGCGGCGATCGGCTGATCGCGTTCAGCGGGCCGGTGACGCGCAACGTGGCGCCGTTGCATTGACGCCATTCCGGGCGCGGGGATGACGTTCGGCGAAGCCGCGCTGATGCGCGGGTCGAAACGTCACTTGACGATGCGCAGGTGCGATCCTCGCCGCGGCGGTGTCGGGGTCTCGGGGCCGTCGTCGTCGCCATGCGGCGAGTGGTCCTGGGCGGACTCGACGGCATCGTCTTCGGCGTCGCCGCCGGATGCCAGTGCCTCGTCCGGCAGGGCCATGCCCTGCCCGGTCTCGCGGGCATAGATCGCCAGCACCGCGCCGACCGGGACCGACACCGGGTGGCTGACGCCGCCGAAGCGGGCGCTGAAGCGGATCGTGTCGTTGCCCATCTCCAGGTGCGACACGGCGCGCTCGGCGATGTTCAGCACGATCTTGCCGTCCTTGACCGCGTGCATCGGTACCTGCACGGCCGGCCGCGTGGCATCCACCAGCAGGTGCGGCGTCATGCCGTTGTCGGCGATCCATTCGTACAACGCCCGCAACAGGTACGGGCGGTGACTGGTCATCAGGGAACTGTCTTCACTCATGCCCACAGTCTAACGCCGAGCAGGCGGTCCAGAGGACCGTGCAGCGCCCGCAACACGCGCGCCACCCCCATCATCCGAACCGAGCGGCGCCACGCTGCGCAGAGCCCGGAGCGCGATTAAGCCGGAAGCTCGCGCAGCTTGCGTTCCTGCTCGGTCAGGCTGCGGGTGAAGCCCGGGTTGCGGAAGATCCGGTTGCCGTAATCCTCGATGGCCTTGCCGTCCTTCGGCAGCGGCACGCCCAGTGCATCCAGGCGCCAGATGATCGGCGCCATGGCGCAATCAGCCAGGCTCATTTCGGGGTTCAGGAAGAACTTGCTGGCCTTGAACAGCGGTACCGAGGCGGTCAGCAGTTCCTTCAGGCGCTTGCGCGCGGCCTCGGCCTGGACTTTGTTGCCCAGCTGAATGGCCTGAACCTGCGGCACCCAGTCGTGTTCCAGGCGCAGCATCGCCAGGCGAAGGCGCGCTCGCGAAAGCGGATCGACCGGCATCAGCGGCGGATGCGGATAACGCTCGTCGAGGTATTCGCTGACCACGCTCGCTGCGTACAGCACCAGGTCGCGCTCGACCAGGGTCGGCACCGAGTGGTACGGGTTGAGGTCGACGAGGTCTTCAGGCGGATTCTGCGGGTCGACCGGAATCAGGTCGTAGGTGACGCCCTTAGCCGCGAGCACCAGGCGCACGCGGTGACACAGCACGCAGTCGGTGGAAGAAAACAGGGTCAGCGCATTACGCATACGTGGGCTCGCCGCCATCATCGACCTCTCCAGCCACCGGAATCCGCCAGTAGCAAGACGCCATCCACCCCGTGTGGACGGTCGTCACGGCCTCGAGCTTCGCATCTCCTGCCATGCAATGAAAAGCCCGCGATCAGCGGGCCTTTCAGTGGACGGTCTGCGATCAGTGCTTATCCACGTCGCGCCAGTACTCGAGCTTGAGCAGGTAGGCGATCAGCGTTAAGCCCACCAGGAACAGAACCACCCACACGCCCAGGTTCTGGCGCTTGAGGGCGGCCGGCTCGCCGGCGTACTCGAGGAATGCAGTGATGTCCCGCACCGCCTGGTTGAACTGTGCGCTGTCCAGCTTGCCCGGCGTGGCGACCTTCAGACCATGCACCGGACGATCGCCGGTGGCCTTGTCGGGTTCGCCGTACTCGGCGTGCTGCAGGCCCTGAAGCTCCCACAGCGGGTTGGGCATCGACGCGTTCGGGAACAACTGGTTGTTCCAGCCCAGCGGGCGCGACTCATCCAGGTAGAACGACTTCAGATAGGTGTAGATCCAGTCGCTGCCGCGGACGCGGGCGATCAGGCTCAGGTCCGGCGGCATCTTGCCGAACCACTGGGTGGCGTGCTCCGGGGTCAGGCTGACCTGGATCTGTTCGCCGACCTTGGCACCGGTGAAGTTGAGGTTGTTCATCACCTCGTCCTCGCTCAGGCCGAGGTCCTCGGCCATGCGCGAGTAACGCAGGTACTTCAGCGAGTGGCAGCCCGAGCAGTAGTTCATGTACAGCTGGGCGCCGCGCTGCAGCGACGCGGTGTCGCCCAGGTCGGTACCCGACGGCTGCAGGTTGCCGCCACTGGAGGCGAACGCGCTGGCCGAGACCAGCAGGCCGGCGGCGAAGGTGGCGAGCTTCTTCACGATGGGCATCTTCAGGACGGAGCGGCTGTGTGCTTCAGGGCCTTGGGCGATGAGGTCAGTCATGCATCTTCACCCGTTCCGGCACCGGCTTGGTGCGATCCAGCTTGGTCCAGATCGGCATGGTGATGAAGAAGGTGAAGTACAGGAAGGTCAGCACGCGACCGATGATCGTCTCGACCGGGTCGGTACCCGGGCCCGCGCCGATCTTGCCCAGCCACAGGAAGCAGATGGCCAGGATCGCGAGCATCACCTTGGTGATCCAGCCGCGGTAGCGATGCGACCTGACCGGCGACTTGTCCAGCCACGGCACCGCGAACAGCACCGCGATCGCCGAGAACATCACGATCACGCCGCTGAGCTTGTGCGGAATGACGCGCAGCATCGCGTAGTACGGGGTGTAGTACCACACCGGCTTGATGTGCGCCGGCGTCACCAGGCGGTTGGCCTCGGTGAAGTTGTCATGTTCCAGGAACCAGCCACCGAAGGCCGGCGCGAAGAAGATGATGAAGGCGCAGATGATCAGGAAGAAGCAGGCGCCGAAGATGTCCTTGACCGTGTAGTACGGATGGAAGGGGATGCCGTCGGCCGGCTTGGTCGGATCCCAGCGGTTGCCCTTCGGGCCCTTCTTGATCTCGACGCCGTCGGGGTTGTTGGAACCGACCTCGTGCAGCGCGCCCATGTGCAGCACGACCAGCAGCAGCAGCACCAGCGGCATCGCGATCACGTGCAGTGCGAAGAACCGGTTGAGGGTGGCGTCGCCGGGCAGGTAGTCG